>DASZWD010000033.1 GCA_035546775.1 Acidimicrobiales bacterium | reverse complement strand
CGCGGCTTGATCACCTGATCGGCCAGGCGCTTCGACAGCGGTTCGTCGTAGCGGACGAGGCCGATCTTGCTGTTGGCGAAGAACCCGCGCTCCGCGATCGCGTCGATCCACACACCCATGCGCTCGAGGCGCACCATCGTGGGCATGTAGAGGTAGTCGGCGTAACGGTCGAGCGTCGCGCCGTCGGCCATGAAGTGGTAGTCCCACACCAGCGGCGTCTTGTGCTTGGCCAGGCAGTCGACGAGGTTGAGCGTCGGGATCTTGGCGCCGCCCACGACCGCGACGACGTGATGGTCTTCCGTGAAGTCGACGCACGCTTCTTGCGCCTGCTGGTCGAAGGTCCCGTTGAGGTTTTCCGTCACGTGCGCCACTACCTCGAGCTTGCGCCCGCCCATCCCGCCGTTCTTGTTGATCCAGTCGATGACTTCGTTGATCCAGGGCATCTGGCTGCCTTGGAGTCCCTTGACGCCGTAGGCCTGCGCGGCGGATGCGGTGTTGTCGTCGTGAATGCCGATCACGATCGGTTTGGTGGCACTGCTCTTGGCGACACTGGTCGTCGTACGACGCTGTAGCGGCGCGGTCGTCGCTCCCGTTGCCCCTCCGGCATCGGTCGCCACGACGCCGCCCACCGACGCGTCGCCGCTCGCGCCCAAGTCCGCCGGCGTGGTGTCGTCCACGGCGGGGCCGCCGCCGACGCTCAGCGCAGTGTCGTCGGTGCCCTGGCTCGCCGACTCGCCGAACGTCGAGTGCACCGACAGGCCCACGAGCCCGCTGAAGAACAGGACCGTCACCACGACGACGAGCACGCGCCTCATGGGATGGGGTACGGCGCGCTCACGTACGTGAAGCACGCGCACCCACCGTCGAACGCGATGTTGCGCCCCAGGCTCGCGCCGTCGCTACGACCCGGGCCGAAGAACGTGCCGAAATTCGCGGTCGAGTACGGCGCCGCGCCCAGCTTGTCGGCGCCAGCACGCAACCCCGCTGCGGTGAGCCCAGTCCCACGCGCCATCGCCTCCTTGAGGAAAAGGAACGGCGTGCAGTATGTCGCGAAGTCTTCCGGGTAGCCCGCGGCTTTCAGCGCGGCGGCGCAGTGACTCCAGTCGGGCAGCGTCCGCTCCTCGGCGAGCGCAACGTTCGGCGGGACGTCGTCGTGCGGCAACCACCCAAGGCCGACAGCGCCCTGGAGCTGCGCGGCGGGCGCGTTGTTCCGCAGGTACTCGGGCGACTCCCAACTGTCGACGCCGTAGCGCGGCTTGTAGCCGGCCGAGTTCGCCTCTTTCGGGAAGACAGTCAGAATCGTCCACGCCGAGGGAAGGAAGATCACCCGGTTGATGCCTTCGGCTTTGAAGCGCAGCGCCGCATTCGCCGCCTGTGTACCTTCCTGGCCGAGGTCGGCGACCTCGCGCACCGGCGTGAAGGCGAACTCGTCGGTCAGCTTGGATCCGTGGCGTGCGAGCGCCGGCACGATGACCTGGTCACGGGCGCGCTTGTGGGCGGGCATGTCGTAGCGCAGCAGACCGACGCGGGCCCCGCCGTCGAGGAAGTGCTGCTGTGCCAGGGCGTCGATGTACGCCCCGAGACGGCTCAGGTTCACGTGCAGCGGCAGGTACAGGTAGGGGTAGCGCTCGTCGAGGTCCTTCTGGTCGACGGGCAGCACCGTGGAACTCACGTCGATCACCGGTGTCTTGTGCTGGGCCATGCACGCCGACAGCGTCCCGTTGTGATTGGCCCGCAACACCAGCGCGAAGATCTCGTTGTCGTTGGTGAAGAACTCGCACGTCTGCTGGGCGCGCGTATCCGCGGTGCCCTGCGTGACGTCCACGAAGTGGTACAGCATCACGACCTTCTTCCCGCCGATGCCGCCGCGGGCGTTGATGTCCTTCACCATCGCGTCGACCTGCGCCTTCTGGTCGGCCTCGGACACCTCGCGTGCCGTGACACCGACGGCAGCCACCGCGCCAGCCGCGCTGTCGGAGAGCCCTTCCCAGCCCAGGATGATGCGATCCGACTTCACGCCGCGCGCCAGCACGGTCTTACCGGCGCGGGTCACGGACGTCGCGTGGCTCGTGCTGGTGGCAACAGCGCTGCGGCCTGCCACCGCCACACCCGACCCCGCCGTGTCGGCCGCGCCGACCGACGTGTCCGTGGTCGCCGGGACCGCGGCGGCCGTCGTAGTGGTGGTGTCGCGGGAGAACGCGTCCGCCATGTTCAGCGGGCGCCCGCCGCCTGACCCGCACGCGGTCAGCGCGAGCAGCGCGGCGATCACCAGCGCGCCGCGGCGAAGTGTCACCGCGTCAGGATCGTGCACGCGCCGATTCCCGGAGCGCCGTACACCTGCGTGTAGCCGACGCGCGGATTGTTCGGCACCTGCCGCGGGCCGGCGTCGCCGCGCAGCTGGAGCACGGTCTCGTAGATCTGGCGCATGCCCGATGCACCGATCGGCTCGCCGTTGGCGATGAGGCCGCCGTCGGTGTTGATCGGCAGCTTGCCGCCGATCTCGGTCTCGCCCGCCTGGATCAGCGCCTCCTGCTCGCCGTCCTTGCAAAAGCCGTTCTCCGCCATGTGGATGATCTCCGCACCGGCTTCGCTGTCCTGGATCTGGGCGACGTCGACGTCTTCGGGACCGATGCCCGCCATCTCGTACACCGCGCGGGACGCGTCGACCGTCGGGCTCTCGGCCATCTCGCCCGCCACCCATGGGCTGAACACT
The DNA here is from genome assembly GCA_035546775.1 of Acidimicrobiales bacterium. Classification (NCBI taxonomy): domain Bacteria; kingdom Bacillati; phylum Actinomycetota; class Acidimicrobiia; order Acidimicrobiales; species Acidimicrobiales bacterium. The sequence goes on along the minus strand of DASZWD010000033.1, from coordinate 42,895 downwards.
TCGAAGGACCCGAAGCGGCGCGAGCGCACGGTGGCGCCGCGGATGTACACGGGCTTGTCGGTGTAGAGGTGCGCTTTGTCGGCCCGCGCCACGATGACCGCGGCCGCACCCTCGTCGGGCGAGCAGAACATGAACTGCGTCAGCGGATAGTTGAGCATCCGCGAGTTGAGAATCTGCTCCTCCGTCATGGGTTCGCGCCGCCAGGCGTTTGGGTTCATCGACCCGTTCCGGTAGGCCTTGGCCGCCACCTTCGCCAGCGTCGAGTGCGAGATGCCGTGCTCGTGCATGTAGCGGTTGATCTTCATGGCGAAGAACTGGGTGGTCACCATGAGGCCTTGTTCGCCGTACCACGGGCCGATGCCGGCGGTTGCGGGGTCGGCGTTGAAGTGTCCGCGCGGATGCTTGTCGAACCCCACGGCGAGGCCGAGGTCGAACTGTCCCGACGCGACGGTGGTGGCCGCCATCGACAGCGCGGAGCCCGCCGTCGCGCACCCGTTCATCACGTTGATGAACTGCAGGCCGGTGAGCCCCAGCTCGTTGACGAGCGTGTCGGCCGTCGGCGAGTCGTGGCCGAGCATGCCGCCGAGGCTGCCCCCGAAGGCGAACTGCAGGTCGTTGAACTCGACGCCGGCGTCGCGCATCGCGTTGCGCACGGCAATGGCGCCCATGTCGACGGCGGCCACGCCCTCGTGGCGTCCGAACGGGTAGATGCCGATGCCGACGATGGCGACGTCTGCAATTTCCATGGTTTACTCCTCAGACTTTCTGCGCGGGCGCGAAGGCAAAGGTCATCACTTCGGTGCCGTCGGGGTCGGTGTAGGCGGGGATGAAAACGAGCTTCATGTCCATGCCGATCTCGAGCTTCTCGGGGTCGCTCTCGGTGAGGCGGGTCTCGACCTTCACGTTGTCGGGCAACTCGACGTAGCCGAGGCCGAACGTCTCGAACTGGCGTTGGCCGGCGAGGCGGTAGGGCTCCTTCAGTTCGAACTCCTGGGTGGTGAAGGTCCACAGGGTGCCCTCCGGCGACAACTCCAGCGTCGGCATGTCGGCCGCGCCGCAGCGCGGGCAGCTGCGGGCGCGGGGGAACGTGGCGGTTCCACACCCATCGCATTTGGAACCGATCAGGCGCGGCTCGTCCGCCGGCCAGGTGAAGAGCGATTCGTCGATCGCGCGTTGCATGGTCAACCTCCTAGGTGAACACCGTGGGCACGGCACGCGTGTCCAGGCGTGAGTAGTCCGGGCCCTCGGCGCGCCACCCGGCCATGACGTGCTGGCCCATGAGCGTGGCGAAGCGCGGCGGGTTGCGGTCGAGCATCTCGGGGGTCGTGTCCTCGCGGTAGGGCTCGCGCGGCAGCAGGTAGCGGCGGGCGAAGAGGAATGCGATCGCCATGCGCAGGCCCGGCGTCTGGCGCCGGTACGCGCCGTGCCACGTGTTGCCGTGCCAGACGACGAGCGAACCGGCCGGTGCTTCGAGGGGCACGAGACGGTCGAGGCCTTCGCCGCCGTTGGGCTGGCGGCAAAGCAAGTGGCTCCCGGGGACGAACCCGAGCGAGCCGCCCTCGCGCGAGTAGTCGCTCAGCAACCATGTGGCGTTGGCGTACTGCGCGTACAGCGGGAATGGCGGCGGGTGCATTTCGGTGTCGCAGTGCAGGGCGATGTCGAGCCGCTCGGGATCCTTCGTCGACGGGCCTTTGATCAGCGCCGTCGACGTGCTCAACACGCAACTCCACCCGCACAGCTGCGTCACAAGCGCCAACGCGCTCGGCTGCATCAGCAACTGCTCGAAGATCGGGTCTTCGAACAGCAGGTAGTAGTAGTTCGGCAGCTTGTGGTTCTCGTGCGTCGACCCGCCGGTCACGTCGGGGCGCGCGCCTTCGCGGCGCTCGGCCACGTCGAGCAGCCGCTCGCGCACCTCGTCGACGAAACCCGCAGGCGCGGCCTTCTCTGGCGGCACGACCGTGTAGCCGACGGTGTCGAGTTCGAGCGCGTTGGCGAGCAGGTCGTGCTCGGCGAGCGCGGCCTGGACGGCGCGGAGGTCTTCGGTGATGGCGTCGGGTGTCATCGCGGCTCCCGTGGCAGTCCGAGCACGCGCTCGCCGATGATGTTGCGCTGGATCTCGTCGGTGCCGCCGGCGATGCGGAAGCCGGGCAGCCCACTCACGAACTCGCTCCACGCGTAGGTGCCCCACTCGCCGCTGTCGGCGCCGAGTCGAGGGCCGAGCACGTTCGCAGCTGCGGCCGCGGTGAGTTGCAGCTCGCGCGTCTTGCCGAGCTTGCCGAGCGATCCTTCGGGACCAGGCACGCCGCCGGCCTTATGCGCCTGCGCGGCGCGTTCGAGGGTGAGCGCGTGCACCGTCCGGGCCGTCCACGCCGCCGCGAGCTGCTGGCGCACGACACCGTCCTGCGCGCGCCCGAGGTGGCGCGAGAGCGCGACGAGGCGGTCGACGGGATCGGATTCGCCGCCTTCGCCGCCCTCGCTCGCCGCCATCCGCTCGAATCCGAGCGTCGTGAGCGCGACGCCCCACCCGCCGCCGACGTCGCCGAGCCGGTCGGCGTCGGGTACGCGCACGTCGGTCAGGAACACTTCGTTGAACGACGAGCCACCGCTCATCTGGCGCAGCGGGCGCACCTCGACACCGGGCGCGTCCATCGGGACCAGAAACGCCGTCATGCCCGCGTGCTTCGGCGCCGACGGATCGGTGCGGGTCTGGATGTAGCCGAAGTCGGCATACTGCGCGCCCGACGTCCACACCTTCTGGCCGTTGAGGACCCATGTGTCGCCGTCGCGCACCGCGGAGGTCGCCAGCGCAGCCAGATCGGAACCCGCGCTCGGCTCGGAGAACAGCTGGCACCACATCTCGTCCGCGCGGCGAAGCGGCGGGACGTAGCGCTGCTGTTGTTCGGGCGTGCCGCACGTGAGGATCGTCGGCCCGACCAACTCCATGCTGATGGTGAACGCCTCGTGGCTCTCGGGCGTCGCGTAGCCGGCTTCGAGTACGGCGAACGCGTTCGCGTGTGCCGGCGTGAGGCCGGCGCCGCCGACGTCGGTCGGCCACGCGATGGCGCCGTAGCCGGCGTCGAACTTCTTGCGCTGCCAGGCGCGCAGCGCGTCGATGTGGGCGCGTTCGGCGGCGGCGGGAAGGTTGCGGAACACGGCGACGGCGTCGCTGCCTTCGCCCCATTCGACCTCCGCGACGGACGCGCGCCGGGGCGCGTTGGCGTCGAGCCAGGCAGTGGCGTCGTCGAGCCAGTCCTTCACGAGCGTTCGGCCACCAATGCCGAGCGGCGCAGCTTGCCGGCGTCGTTGCGCGGCAACTTCTCGACGAACTCGAAACTGCGCGGCACCTTGTATTGCGTGAGGCGCGCCGTGCAGTGTGCGCGCAACTCCTCCGCCGTCGGCGCGGGGTCGGCCGGTTGCACGATGGCGTGCACGCGCTTGCCGAGGTCGTCGTCGGGCACCCCGACGACGCCGACGTCGACCACGCCGGGGTGCTCGGACAGCGCGGCCTCGACTTCCGCGGGGTACACGTTGGAGCCGCCCGTGATCACGATGTCGACGCGGCGGTCAGCGAGGAAGAGGAACCCTTCGTCGTCGAGCCAGCCGAGGTCGCCCACGCTGGAGAACCCGTCGTCGGTACCTTTGATCGACGCGCCGCCGAGGTACTGGAACGACGGGCCGGACCCGTCGCTGGTCGGCAGCAGCCCTTCCTGTCGCATGAAGATCTCGCCGACTTCACCGGGCGGCAGGTCGTTGCCGTCGTCGTCGAGGACGCGCACTTGCGAGCGCATCGGGCGACCGACGCTGCCCGGGCGCTCGAGCCACTCGTCGCCGTGGATGAGGCAGGCGCCGACCGCTTCGGTCGACCCGAACACCTCGTGCACCTTGGTGGCGCCGATGAGGTCGATCCAGCCACGCTTGACCCACGGCGGGCACACCGCAGCGGTGTGCAGCAGGCCCTCGACGCTCGACAGGTCACGCTGCGCCACGTCGGGCACGCGCAGCATGCGCTGCATCATCGTGGGGACCGTCGTCATGTACTGGACGCGGTGCTGCTCGACGATGTCGAGCGCGAGCTCGGCGTCGAAGCGCTCCATCACGATCAGCGTGTGCGCCTCGTACACGCCGACCATCACCTGGCCGTTGCCGAAGTTGTGGAACAGCGGCGAGCCGACGAGGTGGCGCTGGCCGTGCGTCACACCGAGGTCGGCGAGGCCGAACGCGTACGCGCCCTTCGGTACCGCGAGCGGCATCGGGTCCACGATGATCTTGGGCCGTCCCGTCGAGCCGCCCGACGCGATGGCCCGTCCGGGATGCGGAGTGACGTCTGGCAATGCGTCCGCCGGGAACGACGCGGCATCGGCGACGTCGACCACGCCGGGTACGTCGGTCCACGCGGCGACAACGGCCGCGGGCTTCGCGAGGTCGAGCAGCGCGTCGCGCTCGGGCGCGGGCATGCGGGCGTCGAGGGGCAGCACGCACGCGCCGAGCTTCCACGTGGCGATCAGCGTGACGACGTGCTCGATCGAGTTCGGTAGACCGATGCCGACGGTGCTGTCCGCGTCGACACCCTTCGACTGCAACAACCGCGCGTACCGGTTCGACGCCTCGTCGAGTTCACGCCACGTGAGGCTGCGCTCGCTGCGGTCGCGCGCCACGACGATCAGCGCGACGTCGTCGGGCTTTTCCTGCGCCCACATCGTGACGTGGGCGCCGATCGAGATGAACGCGGGAAGGCTCATCCGAGGAAGTCCCGGGCGAGGCTCTCGAACAGCTGCGTGCACATCTCGAGCGACTCGACGTCGACGCGCTCGTTGTCGCCGTGGCCCATCGTGGCGAGTTCCTCGAGGCCCATGTTCCGGCTGAACAGGCCGAACCCGTAACCGACCGCGCCGGCGCGGCGGAAGTGCCGTGCGTCGGTGGTCCCCGGCATCCGCATCGGCAGCAGCGTGGCGTCGGCGTAGAACTGCCGGGCGACGCGCGTCATCGAATCCCACAGCGGCGTGTCGATCGGTGACTCGGTTGCCGCGTCCTCCCGCCCCACCTGGATCTCGACGCAATCCGCGAGGTCGCCGATCACCTCGGCGAGCATCGCTTCGACATCGGCCCGCCCATGGCCGGGCAGCGTGCGGACGTCGAAGTCGATGTCGACGGTCTCGGGGATGATGTTGACCTTGCTCCCGCCGTGCATCACCGTCGGGGTGATCGTCGTGTGGGTGCACGAGTACGCCATCTTCTTGAGCCCCGGCGGCAGGACGGCGATGCCCTCTTCGAAGCCTTCGGCGCGCAGCATCGGCTCCGCCAGCTCCGCCGGGATGCCGAGGCCCTCGACGAAACCGCGCCATACGTCGTCGATGCGGGCCACCGGGCGCCACTCGGCAAGGCGGCGCACGATCTCGGCCGCCTTGATGAGCGCGTTGTCGGCTTCGTAGGGCATCGAGCCGTGGCCGGGCGTGCCGTTGACGCGCAGACGGCTCCACATCGGACCCTTCTCGTCGGTGAGGACGGGCAGGCGCAGGCCGGCGGGCGAGTCGAGCGGCATGCCGCCGGACTCGGTGATGACGTAGTCGCAGCGAACGTGGTCAGCCTCGTGCTCGACGAGTTGTTCGGCGCCGTAGTGCCCCCCGGCCTCTTCGTCGGCCACGGCGGCGTAGATCAGCGTGCCCTTCGGCGTGAAGCCCGACGCCGCGAGGTGCTTCATCGCCACGGCCATGGAGCCGGTGAGGTTGAACATGTCGATGGCACCGCGACCCCATACGTAGCCGTCGATCAGGTCGCCACAGAACGGGTCGTGCTGCCAGCGCTCCTCGTTGACCGGCACGACGTCGGTGTGGCCGAGCAGGCACAGCGTCGGTGCGTTCGGATCCGAGCCTTCGATGCGGGCCACGACGTTGGCCCGGCCCGGGGCGGTCGTGATGCGCTCGACCTCGAGCCCCGCGCCTTCGAGGAAGTTGGTGAGCACGTCGGCATTGCGTAGTTCCTCGCCCGATTCGGGCGTTCCGTCGTTGACACACCGGTTTCGGATCAGCTGCTGGACGATCCCCACAACGTCGCTCACCATGGCGAGACTAGAGTAAGCCGCCGTTCACAGCAATGGAGGGGGAAAACGTGGAGAGCCTTGCTGACATCGTGCGCGGTCACGCGAAGGCGGTGCCCGATCGCGCCGCGCTCGTCGACGACGAGCGCACCATCACCTACGCCGAGCTCGACGCGCGCTCGAACCGGTTCGCGCAAGGCATCCGCAGCGAGGGGCTCGGCGCCCAGGACCGCGTCGCCTTCCTCGACAAGACCGGCCCCGAGTACTTCGAGGCGGTGTTCGGCACGGCAAAGCTCAACGCCGTGCTGTGCGCCGTCAACTGGCGCCTGGCACCACCCGAAGCGGCCTACGTCATCAACGACTCGCAGGCGAAGCTGCTGATCGTCAGCGAAGAGTTCCTGCCGATGCTCGACGCCATCCGCGGCGAACTCACGACAATCCAGAAGGTGCTGGTGCTCGGCAACAGCCCGGCGGACGAGAGCTACGAGACCTGGCTGGCGCGCCAGCCCTCCGAGGATCCCCGCATCGACCCGGCGCCCAATGACGTCGCGCTGCAGTTCTACTCGTCGGGCACCACCGGACGGCCCAAGGGCGTCATGCTCACCAACGAGAACCTGTTCGCCAGCGTGCACGCCAACAACGAGATGCTCGGATTCACCGATGCGTCCGTGAATCTCGTCGCCATGCCGACCTTCCACGTCGCCGGCGGCGCGTGGGGCATCGTCGGTCTGTACAACGGCTGCCCCAACGTGCTCATGCGCGAGGTCGACCCGGCGGCGGTCATCGACGTCATCGAGCAGCACCGCATCACCCACACCGTCCTCGTGCCGGCGGTCATCCAGTTCGTGCTGCAACTCCCCCAGGCGCGCACCGCCGACTTCACCAGCATGGAGGTGCTCGTCTACGGCGCGTCGCCGATCTCCGAGGAAGTACTCGTCGACGCCGTGCGCACGTTCGGCTGCTCGTTCGTCCAGGCGTACGGCATGACCGAGACCACCGGCGGCGTCGTGCTGCTACCGCCGGAGGACCACGACCCCGCCGGGCCCAACAAGCACCGCCTGCGCGCCGCCGGCAAGGCGATGCCGGGCAGCGAGGTCAAGGTCGTCGACGCCGAGACGCTCGAGGCGGTGCCGGCGGGCGAGGTCGGCGAAATCCTCATCCGCAGCCCGCAGAACATGATCGGCTACCACAACCTGCCCGAAGCCACCGCCGAGACGCTGATCGCCGACGGCTGGCTGCGCACCGGTGACGCCGGCTACCTCGACGCCGACGGCTACGTCTACATCCACGACCGCGTGAAGGACATGATCATCTCCGGCGGCGAGAACATCTATCCGGCCGAGATCGAGAACGCGCTGATGTCGCATCCCGCGATCGCCGACGTCGCTGTCATCGGCGTGCCGAGCGAGCGCTGGGGCGAGACGCCCAAGGCGATGGTGGTGGCGGCGCCGGGCGCGACCATCGACGAGACCGAGATCATCGCGTTCGCTCGCGAGCGACTCGCTCACTACAAGTGCCCGACGTCGGTCGACGTCGTCGACGTGCTGCCCCGCAACCCGAGCGGCAAGATCCTCAAGCGCGAACTGCGCGCCCCCTTCTGGGAGGGCAAAGCGCGGCGGGTCAACTGATGGACACCTCGATCGGGCTCGACGCCCGCACCATCGCCGACGAAGTTCGCGCCGGAAAGCTCAGCGCCGTCGACGTCCTCGACGAGCACCTCGCCCGCATCGAGTCGCACAACGACGCCATCAACGCGATGGTCTTCCTCGACGAAGCGCGGGCGCGCGGCGTCGCCGCCGACGTCGACGCCGCGGTCAAGCGCGGCGAGGACCCGGGCCCGCTCGCCGGCGTCCCGCTCGGCATCAAGGAACTCGAGTCGGTCGAGGGGTGGCCCGAGACGCGGGCCAGCACCGCGTTCAAGGACAACATCGCCACGCACACCACCACCATGTCGGCGCGCCTGCTCGCCGCCGGCGCCGTGCCCGTCGGCCTCACCGCGTCGCCCGAACTCGGCCTGCTGTTCTTCACCAACTCGGTCCTGCACGGCGTGACCCGCAACCCGTGGAACCTCGAACGCACCCCCGGCGGCTCGAGCGGCGGCGCGGCGGCATCGCTCGTCGCGGGGCTCGTAGCCCTCGCGACCGGCAGCGACATGGGCGGCTCGATCCGCACGCCGTCCGCCTGCTGTGGCGTCGTCGGCGTGAAGGGAACCCTCGGTCGCATCCCCCGCGGCCCCGGGTACCTCGGCGGGGCCAATCTCACGCACTACGGGCCGCTGGCGCGGTCGGTGGGCGACGCGGCGCGCTATCTCGACTGCGCCGCCGGCGTCGACCAGCGCGACCCGATGTCGCTGCCCGCACCTGAGGTGCCCTTCGAGCGCGCCATCGAGGAGATCGACCTCAGCGGCGTTCGCGTCGCCGTGCTGCGGCGCAACAGCCTCTCGCCGTCCGAACCGGCGGTCGGAGACGTCGTCGAGGCCGCGGCCACAACTCTGATCGCCGGCACCGGTTTGCGGCGCGTCGACGGCCTGGCGCTCGACCTGCCGCCGATGCTGACCCTCGGCGGCGCGCTCGTGCGCGCCGACTGGGACCCGACCACCGTCGATGCCATGCCCGAGGTCATGACCAACATGATGAACACCGAGGGCGCCGCCGACCTGCTCATGGGGTCCTTCGACCCGTCGGCCCTCACCATCGAGGGCGTGGCCGCCAATCACCAGGCGCGCCACGCAGTGAACATGGCGATCGCGTCGCTCTTCGACGAGGTCGACGTCATCCTCATGCCGACGATGCCGATGACCGCCTTCGGCGCCGCCGGCCCCATCCCGCGGGTAGTGGACGGCGAAGAGATCGGCCCGGCGGCACCAGCCGCGTTCGTGGCGCCGTTCAACTTCTCCGGCAATCCCGTCGTGTCGGTCCCCGCGGGCTTCGTCGACGGGTTACCCGTCGGGATGCAGATCGTGGCGCGCCGTCACGATGACGCACTCGCCCTCGCCGTCGCCGCCCGCTTCGAAGAACTCCACCCCTGGCCGAAGCTCGCCCCGTCGTCATAGAAGCGCCGCCGACACCGACGAGCCACAATGTGGATTCTTCTCCACTTTCGCGACTGTCGAGATCGGCATCGCTCCGTGAAAGAAACAGGTGTGGCGCGACTGTCGTCGCCAACGGGCTCCGGCAGGCGACGCCTGCGCGGCCTACCTGACCACGCGAGAGCGGCACTTCTCGCGCTCCGCCAAGGCGGTTCGCGGAACAGCCCTTGGGTCGCGAAGTCCCGAGGGGACGTTTTCCTGTCCGGCGCTAGGACGCGCCTTGGGAACCATCCATCGACCACGATCTGATGGTGACTTTGCGCGTCGTTCGGGTCGGGGCTTGGTGCGATCTGTACACCGAGGACGACCTCGTCGCGTATTTGTCGGCTCAACCGGAAACACCCAAGACCACGGGGTGGGCCCCGATGGGTCCTGCAACGCCTCGAACCGAATGCCGGCTAAATGACCCGAGCGGCGCCACGAGCCGGCGGCCGGGGACCCACAAGACTCACGCCCGTTTGCGGGGGTGAAACCGGTGCTCGGAGCCCAATTCGCCCCCCAGAAAGCGTCGCAAAAGTGACGTTCGGGGAGTGCCGGCGTCGTGTCGTGGTGGGACGGTTCGACCCGCGCTCGCGAAGGCCGGCTAACGAGGGAAGCTGCCGGCGGGGCGGCCGTCGGTCGGGGGGCCGGCGAAGGCCTGGGCGATCGCCATCCACTCATCGGCGGCGGCGCCCGTCACCTCGAGCGCGGTGTCGAGCACGTGGCGGCGCTGGGTGACGACGAGGCAGAAGTCGAGCGCCGGGCCGGTGACGGAGTCGGCCGCATCGGGCGCGCCCCATTCCCACGCGTCGCCGTCGGGACCGGTGAGCGCAACGCGCACGTCGGCGTCGGGTTTCGCCATCCCGCGCACGGCGTAGCTGAAGCCGCGCGTCCGCACGCCGAGCTCCGCGATGTGACGCAGCCGCGCCGTGGGCGCGCGGTCGAGACCCAACGCATCGACGACGTCCTGGCCGTGCGCCCACGTCTCCATCAGACGGGCGGTGGCGAACGACGTCACGCTCATGTCGCCGACGACCCACGGGATGCGGTCCGTGACGGCGTGGGCGCGCAACGCGTCGAGCGTGCGCTGCCGTTCGGTGCGCCACCACCCGATCAACTCGGCGGGCGCCATCGACGCCGCCCGCAGCTTCGGGCCGCCCTCGGCGCTGAGGAGATCGGCGAGCAGGTCGTCGAGCTTGGCCCGGAACGCATCGGCGTCCAGCGCGGCGAGCGACGCCAACTCCTCGCTGAATGCGAGGTGCGACAACTCGTCGCGCACGGTGAACCCCTCGGCGGGCGTGAGCGTGTCGAGGCCCGCCGCGTCGAGGTCGGCGACGAGCGCGTCGAGTGCGGCGTATTCGTCGGCGAGGTCAGCGAGGATGTCCACGGCGACGCGGACGTTAACCCACGCTAGAGTCAACCGTCGTTTACATCGAGAGCGAGGGGTGCATGACGCAGACGCACGAGTTCGCGAGCCAGGCGTGGCTCCAGGCGCTGTGTGACCTGATCGACAAGAAGGTCGCCGACTCCGGGGTGGACCTGCGCGGTGTCGACTACGTGTTCGGCGAGGAGTTCGTCGACGTCCCGCCGCGGCTGTTGCCGGCGGGCGCCGAACGCGTCGGGTGGGTCGTGCGCGTCCGTGACGGTGTCGTGACCTCCGCGGTCGAACTGCCGCCGGCCGACGCCGACAGCAACAACATCGCCGACTGGGAAACCGTCGAACCGCTCGCCCACCACGTCTTCGGCGCCGACACGGCGCGCGACGCCGAAGTCGGCACACTCGCCGCCCAGCTCGAAGCCGACGGGAAGCTCGAGCGAATCGTGCGCACCCCGATGCCCCCGCAGCTGCGCGACGCGCTCGGCGGGATGCACTGGTTGCACAACGCCGTCGTGGCCATGACCAGCCCGCGGCAGGGCTGAGCGCCGTGGACTTCGAAGACTCTCCCACCGAGGCCGCGTTCCGCGCCGAGGTGCGCGCCTGGTTCGACGCGCACGCCGAGCTGAAGGACACGGCATCGCAGTCGCTGTCGGTGCTCCAGGGCTTCGACGACACGCCCGAAGGCATCGCGCTCGGCAAGAAGTGGCAGCGCGAGCTGTTCGACGCGGGTTGGGGCGCGCTGACCTGGCCGAAGGAATACGGGGGCCGCGGCGCCGGACCGCTCGAGTCGATCGTCTACAACGAGGAACTGGCGCGCTACGACGTGCCCGTCCAGCTCTTCACGATCGGCCTCGGCATGATCGGGCCCACGATCATCGCCCACGGCAGCGACGAGCAGAAGCAGCGCTACCTGCCCCCGATGGCGACCGGCGACGAGATCTGGTGCCAGCTGTGGAGCGAGCCCGATGCCGGGTCCGATCTCGCGGGGCTGAAGTCCCGCGCCGAGCGCGACGGAGACGACTTCGTCCTCAACGGCCAGAAGGTGTGGACGAGCGGCGCGCACTACTGCGACCTCGGCCTCGGCGTCTTCCGCACCGATCCGGACGTGCCGAAGCACCACGGCATCTCGGCCTTCATCGTCCCGATGGACACGTCCGGCGTGGAGGTGCGCCCGCTGAAGCAACTCAACGGCGCGTCACATTTCAACGAGGTGTTCTTCAACGACGTGCGCCTGCCGGCGGCGAACCTGGTCGGCGACTACAACGACGGCTGGCGCGTGGCGCGCACCACGATGATGAACGAGCGGTTGTCCGCCGGTGCGATGGTGCCGATGAGCGACACGATCGCGCCGCTCCTCACCCTGGCGCGCGAGACGCGGGCCGACACCGTCGCCCGCCAGCGCGTGGCACGGGCCTACACGCTGGCGCGCTTGTTCGACCTGACGACCGCCCGCGTGCGGACCGCGCTGTCGCGCAACGCGATCCCCGGCCCCGAAGTGTCGGTGCTGAAACTGTTCGCCGCCATCGCCGGCACCGACGTCGCACTCGCGGGCGCGGGCTTGGTGGGTGCGGCGGGCATGTTGCTCGGCGACCACGACGCCGAAGCGACGCGCTGGGGCGACAGCATCCTCGCCAGCTTCGCCATGCACATCGGCGGCGGCACCGACGAGATCCAGCGCAACATCATCGGCGAAACCGTCCTCGGGCTTCCGCGCGAGCCGAGTTTCGACCGCGACGTACCGTTCCGCGAACTAGGAGACATGCATGTTGCTGCAAGCAAGCGCTGAGGTGCCCAGCTACGAGGCCTTCCGCGACGCCATGATCTGGCTCAACGGTCAGGTTGCGCACCCCGAAGGCTTCGTGTCGCTCGAGGTGTTCCAGGCCCACGGCAACCCCAACCGCGTCACCTTCGTCGAGCGGTGGGAGAGCGTGGAAGCCTTCGAGCAGGCGTTCGCCAAATACGACATGGAGCAGCGTGCCGAGTTCCTCCAGCGCGCCGGCATCGACCCGGAGAAGTTGAGCCGCGACTTGTGGATCGAGTCCGACGTGCCGACGGTGTTCGCATGACGGGGCTCATCAGCTACGGCGCTTACGTCCCGTACAACCGCTTGCAGCGCAGCGCCATCACCGCCGTGCTCGGCGCCGGCGGTGGCCGTGGGACGCGCGCGGTGGCGTCGTACGACGAGGACTCCACGTCGATGGGCGTCGAAGCGGCGCGCGCCTGCCTCGCGGCCGCGCCCGACGGCGCCCATCCCGAGGCCGTCGTGTTCGCGACGACCGCGCCGGCGTACCTCGACAAGACCAACGCCACCGCGATCCACGCCGCGCTCATGCTCGACGAGTCGGTTCCCGCGTTCGACGCGCTCGGCGCGACGCGATCTGCGGTCGGCGCGTTGCGCCTCGCGCTGCGCGGCGACGCACCGAGTCTGGTCGTGACATCCGACATCCGCATCGGTTTGCCCGGCGGCGCCGACGAAGCCGGCGGCGGCGACGCCGCCGCCGCGTTCCTGATCGGGTCCGGCGACAACGTGATCGCGGAGTTGATCGGCACCGGTGCTTCCAGCGCCGAGTTCCTCGACCGGTGGCGCGTGCCCGGCGCGACGTCGTCGGGCCAGTGGGAGGAGCGCTTCGGCGAGCAGGCGTACGTGCCGCTGGCCCACAACGCCGTCAACGATGCGCTCAAAAGCGCCGGTGTCACCGCCGACGAGATCGACGCCGTCGTGATCGGCGGGCTGCACACGCGCGCCAACCGCGTCATTGCCGGCGGCCTCGGCGTGCGCGCCGATGCGTTCGGGGCCGACCTAACCGCAACCGTGGGCAACGCCGGCGCAGCCTTCCTCGGTCTCGGCCTCGCCGACGCCCTCGACCGCGCCACGCCCGGCCAGTTGATCCTCGCGGTGTCGGTCGCCGACGGCGCCGACGCGCTGGTATTCCGCGTCACCGACGCGATCACCGCGGCGCGCCGGCCGGCGTCGGTGGCGTCGCTCGTGGCGTCGGGCAACGACGCCCTGCCGTACGCGTCGTTCCTCACGTGGCGCGGCGTGCTGCACCGCGAGCCGCCGCGCCGGCCCGAACCATTGCGCCCGGCCGCGCCGCCGTCGTTCCGCAGCGAGCACTGGAAGTTCGGCTTCGTCGCCAGCCGCTGCGACGACTGCACGACGCGCCACCTGCCGCCGCAGCGTGTGTGCGTGCGCTGCGGCGCCGTCGACCACATGTCGACCGAGTCGCTGGCGAACGCGCAGGCCACCATCGCCACTTACACCGTCGACCGCCTCGCGTTCTCGCTCAACCCGCCGGTGGTCGTGGCGGTGCTCGACTTCGACGGCGGCGGCCGCTTCCAGTGCGAGCTCACCGACGTCGACCCGGCCGCGGTGCGTATCGGCGACCGCGTCGAGATGACGTTCCGCCGGCTGTACGAGACGCAGGGCGTACAGAACTATTTCTGGAAGGCGCGGCCGATCCGCGCCACGACTGAAGGAGAGCGCTGACATGGCGTCCAAGGGAATCTGCGATCAGGTCGCGATCGTCGGCATGGGCTGCACGCCCTTCGGCGAGCACTGGGACAAGTCGGCCGACGACCTCCTCGTCGACGCCGCCACCGCGGCGTTCGCGTCGGCGGGCGTCGCCAAGGACGACATCGACGCGTTCTGGCTCGGCACGATGGGATCGGGCTACAGCGGCCTCACCCTCGCCCGGCCGCTCAAGATCGACTACAAGCCCGTCACGCGCGTCGAGAACTTCTGCGCCACCGGCTCCGAGGCGTTCCGCAACGCCTGCTACGCCGTGGCGTCGGGCGCGTACGACATCGTGATGGCGATCGGCGTCGAGAAGCTGAAGGACTCGGGGTTCTCGGGTCTCGTCGTGGGAGACGTCGCCGGCGACGGCACCCAGGCGGCGATGACGGCACCGGCGATGTTCTCGCTCCTGGCGCCGGCGTACTGCAAGAAGTACGGCGTCACCGACGACGAGATGAAAGACGTGCTGACGCGCATCGCGTGGAAGAACCACTACAACGGCGCGCGGAACCCCCGCGCCCAGTTCCGCAAGGAAGTGTCGAAGGAGGCGATCTGCAATTCGCCACTGGTCGCCGGCCCACTCGGCATCTTCGACTGCTCAGGCGTGAGCGACGGCTCCGCCGCCGCGGTCATCGTGCGCGCCGAAGACGCGCACCGCTACACCGACAAGCCGCTGTTCGTGAAGGCACTCAGCTTCGTCGCCGGTCCGGCCAACGGGCCGATCGACCCCGAGTACGACTACACCACCTTCACCGAAGTCGTGCGCTCGGCCGAAGACGCCTACAAGCAAGCGGGCATCGACGACCCGCGGGCGTCGCTCGCGATGGCCGAAGTCCACGACTGTTTCACGCCGACCGAACTCGTCCTGATGGAAGACCTCGGCTTCGCGGAGCGCGGCATGGCGTGGAAAGAAGCGATCGCCGGCACCTACGACCTCGGCGGCGAACTGCCGGTCAACCCCGACGGCGGCCTCAAGTCCTTCGGTCACCCCATCGGCGCGTCGGGCCTGCGGATGCTGTTCGAGTGCTGGCTCCAACTGCGCAACGAAGCGCCCGACGAACGCGCCATCGCATCGGTCAAGGCCGGCAAGAAGCTCGGGCTCACGCACAACCTCGGCGGCGCCCCCGGCGAGTGCGTCTCGTTTATCAGCGTGGTGGGCTCAGAGCCCAACGCGTAGTCGCCGCTAGGCGTTGCAGCTGCGGCCGGCGTGGTGCGCCGGCGCCGCGGTGGCGTGCGCGGTCACGGGCGGCGCGACTGTGGTCGGCGGCGCGGTCGTCGTCGTCGGCGCCGCAGTGGTGCTGGTCGGTGCGGCCGTGGTCGACGGCGCCGGTGCGACGGTGACGGCCGCGGCGCGCCGCGGTGCCGGAGCCGACGCGGCCGCCGGCGTTACGGCCGGAGCCGGCGCGGGAGCCGGAGCGGACGCCTTGATGTAGGCGAACTCGTGGGCCGTGTAGACGACGCCGTCGGCGGTCCGGTAGGTGCCGACGCCGATGTGGGTGAAGCTCGGGTCGACCATGTTGGCGTAGTGCGTCGCGCTCGCCGTGAAGGCCGCCATCAGGTTGTCGACGGTCGGGCCGACGCCGACGTTCTCGCCCAGACGCCGCCAGTTCGAGGTCACACCGGCGCTGAGGTTGCTGCGATGCGAGATGGCGCCGTTGGACGCCATCTGCGCTGACCACTCCTGGGCGATCGCCGTGAGGTTGGAGTCGACGATCAGTGCGTTGAGGCCCTTCGAGACGCGCAACTCGTTGAGCTTGGCCACGAACGCCTGCGCCTCGCTCGGCGACGGACCGGTCGGTCCGACCTCAGCGGCCGCCGCGCAGCCCGGCGACAGTGGCGAGGCAACCGCCCACACCGACGCCGCGCCGCTCACCAGCAGCGCCAACCCAACAAATCCCAACAGAGTGCGTGCTTTCACCCAACAAACATCGACGCAATCCCACAGAAGCTAAGGCGCGAGATCTCAAATCTGGGCGCGCGCTTAGGAGGTTCACCGCGATCACGGCAAACTTTTGGCCGACCTCCCAACAGGAGGCCAAATGAGTCTGATGTTTCTCCCAATCGCTATCGACGGAAATCCCAACATCATGAGCCTTGCGGCTTAGTTCGACCCCAGCATCCCGCCGATGAGGTCGGTCATGTCCGTGCCTTGGGAGGCGAAGGCGGGGCGGCCTTCGAGGAGGCGCTTGCCTTCGGCCGCCAGGCCGGCGACGCTCCAGCGTTCGCCGTCGTTCTTGATGCGGTTGGTCACGCTCCAGCCTTCGAACAGGGCGACCTCGTCACCCATCACGTGGAAGACGCCACCGGTGAACGGGCAGTCGGCGGTAGCCAGGTAGGCGACCAGCGGTGAGATGTTGGCCGGGTCGAGCGCGTCGAACTCCGCCGCGTCCTCGGGCGCGGCGACGTTGTCGCCCAGGCCCGGCGTCTGCAGCGTGAGGCGCGTCCGGGCGACCGGTGCGATGCAGTTGGCGCGCACGCCGTAGCGGCCGAGTTCCATCGCCTCGACCATCGTCATGCCGGCGATGCCCGCCTTGGCGGCGGTGTAGTTGAGCTGACCGGCGTTGCCGAGCAGTCCGGCGGCCGAGGTGGTGTTGACGATCGCGGCGTTGACCGTCTTGCCGGCCTTGGTCTGGTCGCGCCAGTAGGCGGCGGCCATGCGCGTGGGGCAGAAATGACCCTTCATGTGCACGGCGACGACGGCGTCCCACTCCTCCTCGCTCATGTTGAAGCTGAAGCGGTCGCGCAGGATCCCGGCGTTGTTGACGAGCACGTGCAAGTCGCCGAAGGCCTCGACGGCGGCGGCGACGAGACGCTGCGCGCCGTCCCAGTCGGTCACGCTGTCGCCGTTGGCCACGGCTTGCCCGCCCATCGCCTCGATCTCGGCGACGACCTGTTCGGCGGCGGTCTTGTCACTGCCGCTGCCGTCGGTCGCGCCGCCGAGGTCGTTGACGACGACCTTCGCTCCCTCCGAGGCGAACAGCAGCGCGTGCTCGCGGCCGATGCCGCGCCCCGCGCCGGTGATGATCGCCACGCGCCCGTCGAGTGCTCCCATGTCTTGTCCCCTTATCGAATGGTGATGGCGGCGTTGGTGATCGCCGGTGTGTTGCGTTCCTTCGCCGATGCGCTGATCAGCAGCTTGTCGCCTTCGTTCCAGATCGAGGTGACGATCGTCTCGCCGGGGAACACGACGCCGGCGAAGCGCACTTGGTACCGCGCCACCTTGGACGTGTCGCCGTCGAGCACGTTGTCGACGACGGCCTTGCACACGATGCCGTAGCTGCACAGGCCGTGGAGGATCGGCGCGTCGAAGCCGCCGAGCCTGGCGAACCCCGGATCGACGTGCAGTGGGTTCTTGTCGCCGCTGAGCCGGTAGATCAGCGCCTGCTGCGGCAGCGTCGGCGACTCGACGACGAGGTCGGGCGCGCGGTCGGGCGCCTCGTTGCCGACCTTCGGTCCCGACTCGCCACCCCAGCCACCCTCGCCGCGGATGAACAGCGAGAACCGGTTGACGAACAACACGTCGCCCTGCTCGTCCTTCGTCTCGGTCTCGGCGATGACGAGGGCGGCCTTGCCCTTGTCGTAGACGCCGGCGATGCGACCGGTGTTCGACACCTTCGCGGCCGTCGGGATGGCCTTGCGGATCTCGAGGTCCTGCTCGCCGTGCAGCAGCATCGCAAGGTCGAACTGCAGGCCGTCGATGGAACTCACGCCGCCGAGGAAGTCGCCGAGCGGGATGACGCCGTAGCTCGGCAACACCTTGAGCCCGTCCTCGTAGACGTAGGCGAGTTCGCGGGGATCGGTCGCCGGCACGCCGGCACCGAGGCCGAGGTGATACAGGATCACGTCGTCGGCGTCCCACTGCGCGTAGGTCTCGGGGATCTCGGCGCCGAGCGCCTTCGCGGGATCGATGGGCACGGGGTCTCCTTTAAACGAGATCGAGCTCGCGCGCGAGCAGCTTGCGGTGGTGTCGCGGGTCGCCGAGCAGGAGCTGACCCGACTTGGCGCGCTTGTAGTAGAGGTGCGCCGGGTGCTCCCACGTGAAGCCGATCCCGCCGTGGACGTGGATCGTGTCCTCGGTGATGCGCATGTACGCGTCGGAGCAGTACGAGCGCGCCATCGGGGCAGCGACCGCGGCGTCCGGATCGCCCGCCGCGAGGCACGAGTTCGCGTAGTACGCCGCCGACTTCGCCATCTCGACCTGCACGAGCATGTCGGCGCAGCGGTGCTTCACGCCTTGGAACGTCCCAATCGGGCGGCCGAACTGGATCCGGGTCTTGGCGTAGTCGACCGACATCTCCATGCAGCGCTGGGCGCCGCCGACCTGTTCGTTGGCGAGCGCGACGGACGCCACGCGCAGCGCCTGCTCGACCACGGGCCAGCCTTGGCCCTCGGCGCCGATCAGCTGCGCCGGCGTGGCCGTGAAGGACAGGCGCGCCAGCTTGCGCGTCTGGTCGAGCGACACCAGCGGCGTGCGCGCGAGCCCGGGCGCGTCGCCGGCGACGACGAAGAGGCTCACGCCCTGCGGCGCCCGCGCCGCCACGAGCACGGTGTCGGCGACCCACCCGTCGACGACGTAGCTCTTCACGCCGTCGAGCGTCCAGCCGTCGCCGCTCGGCCGCGCCTGGGTGGACACGTCCTCGGCGCTCCAACCGCCGTGCTCTTCGAGCAGCGCCAGCGCGGCGATCGTGTCGCCCGCCGCGATGCCCGGCAGCAGCGCCTTGCGCACCGCGTCGTCACCGCAGGCCAGCAGCGCGCTGGTGGCGAGTACCGCGGTCGAGAAGAACGGGGCGCACAGCAGCACCCGACCCATCTCCTCGAGCACGATGCCGAGTTCGAGCATGCTGAACCCCGAACCACCGAACTCCTCGGGGATGGCGAGGCCTTGCAGCCCCAGCTGGCTCGCCATCTGCTGCCACACGGTGGCGTCGTAGCCCTCGTCGGTGTCCATGAGACGGCGCACCTCGGCCTCCGGCGACTTCTGTTCGAGGAACGAGCGAACCGTGCGTCGCAGCTCGACTTGTTCGTCCGACAACGCGAAGTTCATGTGAACAGACATTAACCAACGCGTCGCAGCGACGCCGCGAAGAACCGCAGGTGCGCGACATCGAACGGGCCTTGCACGGTCACGACCCACTTGCCGGCGCGAAACGCGATCGCGGCGCCCGAGGTCGTCAGTGTCACCTGGCCGGCACCGAGCGCGCCGGCGTCGACCTGCTCGACGCCGCGGGGCGGCGCGCCCGCCGCGGACAGCTCACGATGGGTCACGGTGATCGCGTCGTGGCCGCGCTGGTACGTGTCGACGTACGCGATGTCGGTGACCTGCGGGCTGCCGCTGGTGGTGCTCGACGTGATGGTCCGCGCCCGACTCCGTAACGCGAAACCCCAGGGCGGCCGGCGCGCCGTCCAGTACGGCAACCCGGTGTTCGGCGGCTTGGTCAGCGACAACTCCTTCACCGCCCCGAAGCTCGTCGGGTTCGCCGTGAGGTCGCCGACCGGGGGCGCGAAGGCAGCGTCGCCGGGCACCGAAGTGTCGACGGAGGTGGCCTCGGTGTCTCTCAGCAGCTTGCCGTTGAGGTACCAGCGCTCGGCGAGCAGCAAACCGTCCTTGCCGACGCACAGGTCGGCGTACTCCTTGGCCGTCGCGCCCTTGAACGGGTCACCGAGTGGCGCCCCGGTGCGGTACACGCGACACACGCGACCGGCGACGGTGCGCGTCCCCCTCGCCCGCGCGAGGCCCAACCGCACGAGGTCACCGGCGATCGCCTCGAGCCGGTAGTCGCCGGGCGGCGCGCCGATGCGTTCGCCGTAGTCGAGGGCGCTGGTCCCGGTCTGGCTGTAGAGATGGCGCCCGTTGCTCACGAACGCCGAGTTGCCCAACGAGAGAGTCGGGTCGAACGAAGCGTCACGGCCGTCGAAGGGCCGGCGCACCTGCACGTTGCGGGTCTCGGTCCGCGTGCCGCCGGCGCGGGTCTCGACGCGGTATTCGACCGAGAAACCGGCGAGCGACGCCGCCGGCGCGTTCAGCGCCGTGTCCTGGGATCGCTCGTGGCGCACAACGAGGAGCGCCAGCGCCGCCGCGAGGACGACGGCGACGACCCGCCCGGGGTGGCGCAGCTTCATTCGCCGCCGTAGTGGGGTGGGCGCTTCTCCAGGAACGCGGCGATGCCCTCCTTGCCGTCGGCCGAGTTGGCGCACTCGGACAGTGCGAGCGTCTCCAACTCCATCTGGGTTTCGAGGGTCGTGTCGAAGCTGCCGCGCAGCAACCGTTTCGACGCCGCTTGCGCTTCGCGCGGTCCGTCGGCGATCGCGCGGGCGAGCGTCGTCGCCGCGGCGTCGAGCTCCGCGTCGGCGACGACCTGCGTCACGATCCCCCACGCGAGCGCCTCGGCGGCGTCGAGCATGCGGTTGGTGAGCGTGAGTTCGGCGGCGCGCCGCGCGCCGACGAGGCGCGGCAGGAACCACGTCCCCGATCCGTCGGGACTGAGCCCGATCTTGGTGTACGCCATCAAGAAGCGCGCCGAGGCTGCGGCCACGACGAGATCAGCCGAGCACACGAGACTGAAGCCGGCGCCGGCAGCGCTGC
This sequence comes from Acidimicrobiales bacterium, assembly GCA_035546775.1. Classification (NCBI taxonomy): domain Bacteria; kingdom Bacillati; phylum Actinomycetota; class Acidimicrobiia; order Acidimicrobiales; species Acidimicrobiales bacterium. The sequence goes on along the minus strand of DASZWD010000033.1, from coordinate 22,319 downwards.
CGTTGACCGCGGCGATGACCGGCGCGTCGGCGCGGGCCAGGCGCGAGATCGCCGGGTGCAGCGCCGTGGTGACGTCCTTCAGGTGCCGGCCCATGTCGTCGCCGTACGGGATGAAGCTCTTGAGGTCGCCGCCGACGCAGAAGTTGCGCCCGGCGCCCCGCAGAAGGATCGCCCGCACGTCTCGGCGCTCCGTGCATTCGGTGGCGGCGGCGCACAGGCCCTGCGCTACCGCGAGGTCGATGGCGTTGCCGGCATCGGGACGATTCAGCGTGATCGTCGCCAGGCCGGCATCGACGGTTAGCTCGACAACGTCGGTTTTCACGGCCGCACGTTACCGGCCCCGAACGCGAACCGTCGTTCGCGTTAGCGTGCGCCCATGACCGACGAACCGGTAGTGCTCTACGAGGTCTCCGACCATGTCGCGACCATCACGCTCAACCGCCCCGAGCGCGGCAACGCCGCCACCTTCGAGTTGGGCGAGCAGCTGCAGGAGGCGTTCCGCCGCGCCGACAAAGACCGCGATGCGCGCGTCGTCATCCTCACGGGCGCGGGCAAGCATTTCTGCACCGGAGACGACGTGGAGGCGGCGTGGGGCGATCCCCGCATGGCCGAGACGATGCGCGAACTCGCCGACGCCCGCCCGCCCATCACTCCGGAGTCCAAGGCGATCCTCGACTGCCGCGTACCGACGATCGCCGCGGTCAACGGCTCGGCGCTCGGGATCGGGATGGACCTCGCCGTCGTGTGCGACTTCGTCATCGCGTCTGACCGGGCGAAGTTCGGCCAGCTGTTCGTGAAGATGGGGCTGATGGCCGACTTCACCGGCTACTGGCGCCTGCCCCAGCTCGTCGGCCTGGCGAAGGCGTCCGAGCTGTTGTTCACCGGCGACATCATCGACGCCGCCGAGGCCGAACGCATCGGCCTCGTGTCGCGCGTCGTGCCCGGCGACGACCTCATGCAGGACGCGCGCGCGATCGCGGCGCGCATCGCCGCCAACCCGCCGCTTGGCGTGCGTTACATCAAGGAGGGGCTGCGGCGCGGCAACGGCCTCGGCTACGGCGACCTCGACGAACTGGCGGCGTTCGTGGGCAACGGCCTGGCGCGGCTGTTCACGACCAAGGACCACGCCGAAGCCTCGGCTGCGTTTTTGGAGAAGCGCGCCGCCGTATTCACCGGCGAGTAGGCGGCCGGTGTTCGATCCCGCGTCGTGGCCCGACGGTGATCTCACCGCCGCGGCGCGCGAGGTCGCCCGCCTCGGCCTCGAGCGGGCGGTGTACGAACTCGAGGTGTTCGGCCTCACCGTCGTAACGGCTGATCGCACCGGCATGGCCGACGTGTGTGCGCGCGCCTTCGGCCGCGCCTGCGACCTGATCGAGCAGCGGACGGGCACGCGTCCTGATGTGGTCGGCGGCGCGACCCACGTCGGCGTCGTCACGCCGAGCCTGCACCACTTCCTCCACGAGGACGAGTCGTTCCAGGACCTCGTCAGCCACGACATGGCGCTGGCGCTCGCCACGATGCTCGTCGGCGCGCGCTCGGTCATCGCCGGCACTGAACTGTTCATGAAGGGCCCGGCGAACGGCGAGGCGGGACTTCTCGTGACCAAGAACGGCAGCGGCCTCCAACTCGGCCTGCACAGCGACAACGTCACGATCCCGGAACCGTTCCCGATGCTCGCCCACGCGTGCAACGTCACGTGGTTGCTGTCGGACTACACGAAGGACGCCGGCGCACTCGCCTTCGTGCCCGGTAGCCACCGCCTGTGCCGCCAGCCGCAGGGCCGCGAAGGCGTCGAGCGCGCCGTCGCGATCGAAGCGCCGGCGGGTTCGCTCGTGGTGTGGCACGGCAACACGTGGCACGGCTCGTACCCGCGCACGACCCCGGGGTTGCGCACCGGCATGGCGACGGCGTTTCACCGCGAGTACATGCACCCGCACGAGCCCGTCGGCCGCGACATGCCCGCCGACGTCGTGCGACGGCGCGGCGCCCGCTTCGCCACGTTGATGGGCCACGACGTCCTCGACTGGGAAACCGAAGGGCCCGACTACGCCAAGCTGCTGGCGCGCCCGTTCCGGTTCACGCCCTACACCTAGGGAACGAACGGCGCGACGGTGTCGAGCGCCAGTGCTTCCTCCAGGAAAGCGATCGCCGAGAGCACCTCGACGTCGGCGTGTTGCCGCCCGACGACCTGCAGGCCGATCGGCAAGCCGCCGCGGGTGAACCCCGCGCACACCGTGCCCGCGGGTGAACGCGTGAGGTTGAACGGCTGGGTCATGCCGGTCCAGTCGAGTACCGGCTTGCCGTTGACCATGCCCATGGGGATGTTGATGGCGTCCTTGGTGCGCAGCCAGTCGAGGATCGCGGTGATGTCGACCGCGGGATCGATGTCCGACAAGTCGTACACGCCCGCGGTGGCGAGACCTTCGAGCAGTACGTCGACGGTCGTGGGCATGTAGGCGTTCGGCGTGATGCCCGACGTGGTCGGGCACAGCAGCAGCGGCGCCTGGTCGAGCACGTCCTGCAGCTCCCAGTTGACGCGGTGGCAACTGTCTTCGGCGGCGACCACGTCGAGCCCGCTGATCGTCGCCCGCGCCATCTCGGCGCTGACGACGACGAGTGGGTCGAGCTGATCCCACAGCGGCGTGTTGCGATAGGGCTCGATGCTGCGCCGGGTGTAGCTCGACACGAGTGCACCGATCACCGCTCCGGGAGCGGTGGCGAACACCTTGTCGATCTCGACGACCTCGGCGCCGGCGTCGGCGAGCGCCTGCACCGCCGCCTCGCACGCGGCCACGATCTCGGCGTCGACTTCCATGTACCCGAGCGTGGGCGACCACGCGACGCGCACGGGCGGGCGCGGTGCGGCGATGGCGTCGAGCCACGACTCGGCCTTGGGCGGCAGCGAACGCAGGTCGCGGGCGCTCGGGCCGACCACGGCGTCGAGGGCCAGGGCGACGTCGCGGATGCAGCGCGCCATCGGACCCTTCGTCGACAGCGAACCCCACCCCGGCGGGTTCGGATCGGCCGACGGCACGCGCCCGAGCGACGTCTTGAGACCCGACAGGCCGCACACCGCCGAGGGGATGCGGATCGACCCGCCGCCGTCGGAACCCGTCGCCAGCGGCACGATGCCCGCGGCGATCGCCGCGGCGGTGCCGCCCGACGACCCGCCGGGCGTCACGTCGAGATTCCACGGGTTGCGGGTGACGCCGAACGTGGGGTTGTCCGTCTGCGGTTTGAGGCCGAACTCGGGTGCGTTCGTCTTGCCCAGCACCACGCAGCCGGCGGCGCGCAACCGCGCCACCAGCACCGAGTCACGCTCGGACGGTTTGTCACCGGCGTGGGCCGCCGATCCCATCGAGGTCACGAAACCGCGCGCGTCCTCGAGGTCCTTGACGCCGATCGGGATACCGGCGAGCGGCCCGACGTCCTCGCCCGCGGCGATGCGCGCGTCGACGGCGTCGGCCTCGGCGCGGGCGCGCTCGGCATCGACCGCGGTGAAGGCGTTGACCTTTTTGTCCCAGGCCGCGATGTTGGCGAGCGCGGCGTCAGTCAGTTCGCGCGCGGAGGTGGCGCGGCCGCGGACGGCACCGGCCCACTCCGCGAGCGAGCGCGTCCGAAAGTCGAGTGTGTCCCCCATCAGTGAACAGTAACTCACCTAACTGCGATACTGGCCGGCGTGAGCCCGCCGACCTCGACCCCCACCGCGGCCGGCGCGCGCCGCAAACGCAAGCCGTCGCGCAAGGACCAACTGCTGAAAGTTGCGGTGCACCTGTTCTACGAACGCGGCTTCCACGAGACGGGCATCGATGACATCGGGCAGGCCGCTGGCATCACCGGTCCGGGCATCTACCGCCACTTCACCGGCAAGGACGACATCCTCTCGACCGCGCTGGAACTCGGCATCTCGCAGATCCTCCACCGCGTCGACGACATCGTCAGCCACGCGGCGACGCCCGAGGACACGCTGCGGCAACTGATCCGCAACTTCATCCGGGCGACGCTGAACGACCCGGAACTGGCCTCGATCCTGCTCAACGACCGGCGGGTGTTCACCCCCGAGACGCGCCAGATGGTCGACGACGCCGAGCGGCACCACTTCAACCAGTGGATCAAGCCACTGAAGGCCCTGCGGCCCGACATTCCCGCGGCCGAGCGCCGGATGCGGGTCTACGCGACGGCGGGTCTGCTCGCCGCGGTCATCCGCGCTCCCGCCCGCGTGAGCCGGACCCGGCTCGAGGCCCTGATGCAGGAGATGGCCGAGGCGAGCCTGCTCGGCGACCGGCCCGGGAAACGCGCGTCGTCGAACGGTGCGGCGGCGAGTCCGGCGCGCCGCGCGGCTGGCCGCGCGCCGCGCCTGCGGCGCCGCGACGTCATCCTGAACGTCGCCGCGGAGATGTTCGCCGAGCGCGGCTACGTCGACACGGGCATCGACGAGATCGGCACCGCCGCCGGCATCACCGGCCCCGGGATCTACCGCCACTTCGCCGGCAAGGAGGACCTGTTGCAGAGCGTGATCGACCAGGCGGTCGAGCATCTGCTGCTGGTCGACCAGGGCGCCCTCACGGCCGAGGGCAAGCCGGAAGTCGTGTTCCGCAACGCGCTCGTTGCGCTGGTGAACGAGGTGCGCAACCACCCGGCGCACGCGCGCGTGGCGTGGAACGAGCAGCGCAGCCTCGCGCCCGACGCCCGCGCCCGCCTCCTCGAGTTCAACCGCAACCGCGCCCGACAGTGGGTGGCGGTGCTCGCACGCGTCCGGCCCGAACAGCCGAACACGGAGCTGTTCACGATGATCACCGGCTTGTACGGGATGATCATCGAAGGCAGCCAGCACGCGGCGGGCGTCAGCGAGGAGCGGGCCCGCGAACTCCTGGTCGACATGGCCCTGCGGGTGGGCGTGCCGCGCTAGCAGCTACCGCGCTCATCCGACTGGGTCGAGCTTGTCGTTGGCGTACACCATGCACTCGCAGCCGGCGTTGTACTTCGTGTAGCGCACGGCCGCGGCGCCGTCGTGGCGGCCGGGGAAGAAGTTGGTGGCGTAGGTCCCGGGCGAGTCGAAACTGCGGCCGAGCCGGCCGACGGCGTCCTCGAAGCCGGCCGGGGTGAGCGCGGTCGCCTGCTCCAAGCCCGCCTTCAAGAACAGCAGCGCGTCGCAGAAGATGGAGGTGTAGAGCCGCTGGCCCGACGCGCTGCCCGAGATGCCGCCTTGCTTCGCGGCGTCCATGCACGTGGCGAAGGCCCCGCCGCGGTACTCCTGCGTCACGTCCGCGTCGTCGGTCGGCAGCCAGCCGACGTTGACCGCGCCGGACATCGACGCCGGACCCTGGCTCGCCTGCGTGTTCGCGCGGCTCATGCTGTTGAAGCCGTACCGAGGGTGGAATCCCTGCGCGTCGGCCGCCTTGAGAAACAGGAACGGCAGCTGGCCGGCGTACTCGGAAAAGATCACGTGATCGACTCCCCGCGAGCGGAAGCTGATGATCGCGTTCTGGATCTGCGCGCCGAGCTCGCCGAAGTCCGTCACCCCGTGGGGCGTGATCGTCGTGCGCTCGTCGGTCAACGCAAGGTGGTGCGACGCCAGGCGCGCTTTCACGGCCGCGGTCATGCGCTGGAACGGCGCCGCGTCGAAGCCGATGAGGCCGACCTTGGCGCCGTTGGCGAAGTAGCCGAGCGAGACCAAGCCGTCGACGTACACGGCCATGGCTCGCTCGGGTGCCATGCGGCTCGGCTGGTAGAGGAAATGGCCGAGCCGTTTGTACGCCTCGGCGTCGAAGGGCCAGAAGTCCGTCTCCACGAGCGGCACGCCGTGCTGCGCGAGGCACGACGCCAGCGCGTCGTTGCCGCCGACGCTGCTGTCGATCGCCGCGAACACGTGGTTGTCCTCGGTGAAGGCCGCGCACGTAGCCGCGGCGTGCACCTCCCAGGAGCCCTGCGTGGTGTCCTTCTCGTGGAACACCGCCTTCACCTGGCGCCCGGCGATGCCGCCGTGCTTGTTCACGTAGTTGATCACCGCTTGCGCTACCGCCCCTTCTTCGGGGTTGTCGGTGGACGCGCCGACGGCGGCCGTGGCGGCGTTGATGTCCTTCGCGGTCTCGACGCCGATGAGGATGCTCTTGGCGGTGACACCGGTACCCATCGCCAGCGTGGCCGAGGCGGCCTTCGGGCCCGGTGTCGACGAAGTCGGGCTGCCGGGCGCCGTTGAGCCGCCGGTGACGCTGGTCGACGCGTCGGCGCCGTCGAGCGACGTGTCCTCGGTGATCTCGTCCTCGGCGATGCCGGGCTTGCCGCCCGCGACGTCGAAGCGGGGCGCCGATTGATGTGCGGCGGTGAGGCGGGTGGTCGAGTTGCACGCCGAGGCCAACAACGCCAGGCACAGGCAGGCGACGACGCCCCGGATCCGCACACGGCCGATGTTAGCGACGATTCACGTTCTGTACCCCGCGGCCGCGGCTACCCCACGTCGAAGGGCGCACTCACGTAGCGGAAGCAACGGCAGCCGTCGTCGAAGGCCAGCTTGCGCGCCTGGGCTGTGCCGTCGTGGCGCCCCGGCCCGATCCGCGCCGCGAACGATCCCGTGGGCACGAACGCGGTTCCGATCGACTCGGCGCCGCTGATGAGCGCCGCCGCGGTGGTGCCGTGGCCTCGCGTGTACGCCTCCACGAAGAAACGGAAGACGTCGCAGGTTGCGAGGGCGAACCGCATGGCGGTCTGGTCCGGTGTCTCCTTGCCCGCCCGATGCATCAGGTCAAGACACTCCATGTCCGCCGCCGACAGCGCGGGCGCGTCGACGTCGACGGTCGGCAGCCACCCGACGCCCCGCGCCCCGTGCAGTTGCGCGGCGGGCACGTTGTTCGCCAACAGCACGGGGCCGGTCTGGGAGTTGACGGCGTACAGCGGCCGGAACTTCTGTTGTTCGGCGTCGGTCATCCACAACATCGCTTCGATGCCACCCGAGCCGTCGATGACGAAGACGCGGTTGATGTCCTCAGCCTTGAACTTGAGGACGCCCGCGGCCACCTGTTCGGGCGTCGTGTACGAGACGGTGTCCGCGACGGCGAGTCCGTGCGCCGCCAGTGCCTTGCGCAGCCCGGCGTCGGCGCGGTCGCGGCTTTCGTTCGACGACCGCCCGACGCCGATTTTGGGGTGCGGTCCGAACCACCCGTCGTCGAGCAGCGACTGCACGTAGAAGGTCATCAGGCGCGGCTGGTCGGGATACGCGGGCACGAAATACGACGGCGTGATCGCCTTGTCGTCACCGTTCCAGTAGTTGTAGTTGTCCTCGATGAACGGCACGTGCCGCTGGGCGAGGCACTTCTGCAACGTGGCGGTGCTGTACATCGGCGACACCGCCGCGAACACGTGGTTGTCCTCGGTCCACTGCGAACACGTCTCCTGGTCGGCGCCCGCGGAATTGGCGAGCGCGTCGGACGCGCGTAATGGCGACCACACGATCCGCAGCTGATGACCTGCCGCGCCGCCCGTGGCGTTGATGTGGTCGACCATCGCCTGCGCGAAGCCTTCCTGGTCCCCGGTCGACACGCCCTGGATGCCGAGGCTGCCGATGACGGCGCCCCCACCGGTGGCGTAGCGCACGCCGATCACGACGTCGCCGGTCGCGGCCGACCGCCCCGCGGTGGCCCGCGTCGAGCGCGCCGTGGTTGCGGACGACGATTCCGTTGCCGCGACACTGGCCGCGGTCGCCGCCGTCTTCGGGGGCTCGTCGCCGCCCGGCGGGGTCGCGTCGCCACCGGCGAGGGTGGTCCCGGTCGCGCCGTCCCGCCGCAGCATCGCGTTGACATCGACGCGACGACCACCGCCGCCGGCGCACGCCGCGAGCCCGAGGGCCAACGCCAAGGCGCCGGCGACGAGGCGGGCGCGCTTCAACGCGCTACGTGGATGAAGTTGTCCTTGGCTCTAGGCACCGCGCCCCACCCCCATCACCCGCTACGTTAACGGGGAATCACGCTGGGGGCCTGAGGGGAGCACGCATGCGCAGCCCGCGAATCGACCTCGAAGTGGTCAAGCCGCTTCGAGTCGTTCTGTGCGCAGTCGCATGCCTCGCCTTCGCGGCGTGCAACTCGACCACCCGGCTGCGCGCCGGTGCCGCGCCGGTGCGCGACGGCGCGACGCTGCGCACCGGAGCCGACGCGCAGACCGGCGGCCTCGACACGACGGCTCTCCCCGAGACCACAGATCCGGCCGGCGGCACCGCCGGCACGAGCGGCGCCGGTGGCGCCGGTGCCGACACCAAGGCGGTGGCCCCGAAGCCGGCCGCCGCCCCCAACAGCGCGCTGAACGGATCGGTCAAGATCGGTTTCGGGTATCCGAAGAACCTCTCGGCGGCATACGCCGCCTTCGGTGCCAACAACCTGACGGGCGACGACTGGAAGACCTACATCGAGCCGATCGTGTCGTGGATCAACACGCACGGCGGCATCGGCGGACGCGCCGTGACGGCGGTGTATCACTCCACCGATCCCACCGCGGGCACGTTCCAGTCGCAAGCCGAGCAGGCCTGCACCGCGTTCACGCAGGACGACAAGGTGTTCGCCGTCATCGGCACCGTGCTCGCCGACAACGAGGTCGACTGTCTCGCCAAGTCGGGGACGCCGTTCCTCGCGCAGACCGCGGTGCTGTTCGACCACACGATGTACGACCGCTACCCGGGCCTGGTCTTCCAGCCCTTCATGATCAGCGCCGAGCGCCTCGGCGTTTGGATCGACACGCTGTTCGCGCAGGGCTACTTTGCCGCGAGCGCCAAGGTCGGTCTCGTCGAGATGGACACCGGCGTGTACCACCACTTCACCAACGACGTGATCAAGCCGCACCTGTCGGCGCACGGCGTCAAGCTCGCGGACGAAGTCGCGTTCAATGCGCCCGATTCCGCCGCCGGTGTCGGTGCGCTGTTCACCCAAGCGTCCAACGCCGTGCTGCGCTTCAAGGCCGAGGGCATCAACCACGTGATCCTGTCGCCGACCGGCGGGGCGATCCCGTTTGTGTTCATGCCGTCGGCCAACTCGCAGAACTACAACCCGCGCTACGCGCTCAACAGCCTCGAGGTGCCGGCGTTCGTGACGCAGAACGCTCCCGCCGAACAACTCCACAACTCGATCGGGCTGGGGTGGCTCCCGGCCTCGGACCTCTTCTACAAAGAGATCGCCCACGGGACCAACCCGGCGGAGGACCTCTGCTACGCCATCACGCGGCGCAACGGCGACGAGGTCAAGCGGTACTGCGACGGGCTGTTCTTCCTCAAGGCCGCCCTCGACAAGTCGCCCGTCTTCACCGCCGCAGGACTGAAGGCCGCGGTCGACACGCTCGGCACCAGCTACGACTCGCCGTGGACGTTCGGCACACGGTTCGGTCCCGGCCGCTACGACGGCGCCCGCCAGGCACGCCCGCTGGCGTTCGTCGACGCGTGCACGTGCTACCGCTACACCGGCGGCCTCATCGACGTTCCCTAGGTCGTCGCACCACCCAGCGCGGGGTGGCGGCCGGCCCACGGCTGTGCGACTTCGAGTTGTGACGCGACGCGGATGAGCGTGGCCTCGTCGGCCGGACGGCCCACGAGTTGCACGCCGACGGGCAGGCCGTCGCCGTCGACGTCGGCCGGCACCGCGATCGCGGGCTGACCGGTCTGGCTGAACTGCCCGGTGAACTGGATGGACTGGAGCAGGCCCAGCGCCTTGGCCGGGTCCGCCTGGATCTCGCCGATCGTCGTCGGTTGCGACGCGATCACCGGTGTGAGCAGTACGTCCCAGCGGTCGAAGAACGCCGCGACGATCTGGCGCGCCGACTTTCCCTCGAGGTACGACGCGTAGAACAGGTCGGTCGCCTTCACGTCGCGGCCGATCATCGTGAGCATCTGCTGGCCCGGTTCGAGCGTGTCGGCCGGCGGCATCTCGCCGTGGTCGGTCAGCGCGGCGAAGCGCACGCCGTACACCGCGTGCAGCCCGAGGGCGCGGTCGTCGGGAAACATGCCGCGCCCCGGCCAGTCGTCGACCTCGAACACGTCGTGGCCGAGCCTGGCGAGCACCTGCGCCGTCGCGTGCACCGCGGCCGCGTTACCCGGCGCGATCGGCACCCCGTCGGCACCTGCGGTGGTGAAGGCGATGCGGAGCCGGCCGGGGTCGGCGCCGACCTCCTGGAGGAACGGCCGGGCGGGATCCGGCGCCCAGAAGGCGTCGCCCACGACATAGCCCGAGATCGCGTCGAGCATGGCGGCGGCGTCGGCGACGGTGTGGGCCATCGGGCCGGGCGTGTAGTACAGCGCCGACGGTTCCGGCGCGGCCGAGACGCGGCCCCGCGTCGGCTTGATGCCCACGAGCCCGCCCCACCCCGACGGGATGCGGATCGAACCACCGTCGTCGCTGCCGAGGGCCAGCGCGCACAATCCCGCGGCGGTGGCGGCGCCCGAACCGCCGGATGATCCGCCGGGCGAGTACTGCAGGTTCCACGGGTTGCGGCACGCGCCGTAGGCGAGCGGCTCGGTGAAGGTGCCGCCCGCGAACTCGGGCGTGTTGTGCTTGCCGAGGATGACGCACCCCGCGGCGCGCAGCTTGGCGACGACCGCGGCGTCGACTGCGGGCACCCGCTCTCGCCACGCCGCGGTGGCACAGGTCGTGCGGATGCCCGCGGTGTCGATGAGGTCCTTGATGCCGATCGGGATGCCGTGCAGCGGCGGCAACTCGTCACCGCCGACCGCCTCGGCGGCGTCGGCCGCGGCCGCGAGCGCCTGGTCCGCCGCCACGGTGATGTACGAGTTGATCTGCGGGTCGAGCGCCTCGATGCGCTCGAGGTACGCCGTCACCAGTTCGACCGGCGACAACTCCTTGGCGCGGATGCGCCGCGCCAACTCGAGCGCGGGCGTGAACGCGAGTTCGTCGTGCACGGTCAGCTCCTTTCGACGACGGGAAGGACGAGCCGAGAGGGTCGGTCGACGCCGCGGTGCAGCGTGAGCGTGGGGGCCGGCTCGAGCGGCGTCACGAAGTTGGCGGGGTCAGCGCCCACGACGCGCAACACGGCGCGATGACCGGTGGCGAACAGCCACGACGCCGGCAGCAGGTCCAGCGTTATCTCCTCGACGGCGTCGGGCTTCATCGGCTCCTCGTCGGCACGCCGCATCGGCCGCCACGGCCCCGCCTGGGTGTACGGCGCGTCGGCGTGCACCTCGCGCAGGCTCAGCAGCAGGAACCCTTCGGTCACGTGGCGGCGGGCGCCGTCGGGCCCTTCGTCTTCGAGGTAGGCGAACAGCGCGGCGTCGTCGCGGTCGCAGCCGACGAACAGCGTGACCGACGGATGCCCGGTGACCTCGGTGTCCTCGCCGAATGCGTCGCTGCGATACAGCAGGCTGCTACCCGGCGGCGTCGCCTCGACCGGCTCTTCGGTCGCGGCGCGCCCGAGGCCGGGAGACGCGTACCGCGAGTGTCGCCCCGCGCCGGCGTCGCCCGCCACGACCAGCCGGTCGGCGCCCGCTCCCGCCGGCGGTTCGCGCACGAGCAGGCAGCCGTCACCCGCGTAGAGCACCTGCGGCATCGCACGCGGCGGCCACGAGTCCGCCTCGTGCCACCGCTCCTCGACGTGGGTGAAGTAGTGCACGGGCGCCTCGTCGGCCAGGCCCCAGTCGCGGTCGCGCAAGTGCAGGTCGAAGAAGCGCACGAGGTCGGCGGCGAAGTCGAAGTCGGGCGCACGGCTCTTGTCCTGCATCGGGCTGCGCAACCGCGCTGCGCCGTGATCCCACGGACCGATCGTGAGCCGGCAGCCCGGGACGCGCGGGCTCAGCGTCGCGAACATGTTCGCCATCTCGCGCGTGAACGCCGAGTCAGCCCAGCCGGCCACGGTGTAGACGGGCACGCCCGCGCCCGCGATCGCGTCGACGTGGGTCGCCGGGCTCAGCGCGTCGAGCAACGGCATGCCGTCGGCGACCGGACCGTCGTCGCGGTAGCGGCTCGACGCGATCGTCTCGTCGAAATACTCGTTGTCGCCGCGCGCGGCGACGGCATGCGCGAGCAGCGAACGGTCGCGATCGGCGTCGACGGGACGGTTGCCGCGCACGAGCAGGCGAATGAGCGCGTTCGTCACCGGCGCACCGCCGCCTTCGTGCACGCGGTTCTGGTCGAGGGCGCGCAGGCGGGCGCCGACGTCACCCACGAGGTTCTTCAGCAGCAACCCGCCAGGATGCGTGCCGGCGAAGATGTCGAAGATGCTGAAGCGCGGCGCCGCCGCTTTGAGCGCCGGATGACCCGACGTCGCCAGCCACATCGCCGCCATCCCCAACGCCGAGATCCCGGTGGCGCCGACGCGGCCGTTCGACCACGGCTGGGCGACGATCCAGTCGATGACCTGCGCGCCGTCGGCCACGGCGTCCGGCATGAGGTGAGCACGCTTGTTGCCGAAGGACGCGCCCGAGCCGCGCAGGTCGACCACCACCGTCGCGTAGCCGTAACGCGCCATGTCCTCGCCGATGTCGATGACGCCCGGCATGAGACGCCGCGCCAACCGCTCGAACAGCCGCGTGCGGAACTCGAGCCCGCGCCCGTAGATCGTCTGCGAGATCAGCGCCGGGATGCGCTCGCCCATCGGCAGGCCCTTCGGCATGTACAGGTCGGCCGACAGGCGCGTGCCGTCGCTCATCGTGATGTACCGCGACTCGCGCGTGTGGCCGCTGTAGATGGGTGCCGGCTGCTGGCTAGAGCCGAGCCTGTGTTCTGTCGCACCCGTTTCGGGTGCGACAGAACACAGGCTCGCGCTCGGTGGCCCGGTGAACCAGGCGGTGTCGGTGGTGGCGCTCACCGCGCGACGACGGGCAACTCGACGTAGGACGCGGCGTCACCCCCGCGCCCGAACTCGAGGACCGGGTCGCCGGTGGCCGGGATGCGCACGAAGTTGTCCTTGTCCGCGCCGGCGATGGCGACGCGCAGCGCGTGGCCCGGGCAGAACAACCACGACACCGGGATGAGGTCGAAGTCGAGCTGCACCGTTTCGCCAGGCGTGACCGGTGAGCAGTCCTGTCGCTTGCCGCTGTGAAAGGGGCCGGTGTGCCAGAAGTCGGGCGGGTCGGCGAGCTTGCGGTGCGACAGGCGCATGTGGCCTTCGGTGACGTTCACGACGGTGCCGTCGGGCGCGACGTCCTCGAGATACAGGATCACCGACGCGTCGGGTTCCGACGACGTCACGAACAGGCGCACGACCGGGTGGCCGGTCACCTCTGTCGGCTCGGCAAACGGTGCCGTTTCGTAGACGAGCAGCTTGTGGTCGCGGTCGGCGCGTTCGGGATACGACGCCGGGTCGAACCCGCCGGACAGGTGCTTGCCGAAGCGCGACCACACGCCCGTACCCGCGTCGAAGTCGACGCGGTACGCGTCGACCGCCGCGTTAGCCGGCGGCGACGTGGACAGCGCGTTGCCCGGGGCGAGGAACCACCGCACCGGTTCCGACGGCGGCGGCCACGCCGGCGCCGACTTCCACACACACTCGCCCATGGTGAAGTAGTGCACGGGGTCTTCGGCGATCACGCCGTGGTCGACGTCGCGCAGGTGCAGGTCGAAAAACCGCGCCAGCTCGCCGGCTTGGTCGAACGCCGAGGGCCGCTTGCCGCTCACCGGTTGGTTGCAGTCGTTCTTCGCGCCGTGATCCCACGGGCCGAGGACCAACCGGCTGCCCGGCGTGCGCACGGTGTTGTGCAGGCTGATCATCTCGCGGCCGAACGCCGCGTCGTACCAACCGCCGTAGGCGTAGATCGGGATCCCGGCGGCCTCCATGTCGGAGGCGTGGGTCGCGGGCGCCTGCGTGTCGAGCGTGGCGCCGCCGCCGGCGACGGGCAACAGGTCGTCGCGGTAGCTGATGCCGCTGATGTCCTCGTCGAAACCCTCGTTGTCGGCGTGCTCGGCCACGGCGGCGGCGAGCAACTTGCGTCCCTTGTCGTCGTCGACGGGCGTCACACCCTGCACGAGCGCGAAGAACATCGCCTTGGCCGCAGGGTTCTCGACGGTGTCCCATAACCGGTTCGAGTCCATCGCCCGCAGCATTCGACCGACGTCGGCGACGAAGCGCTGGCAGTGGACGCCGTTGCAGTGGAGCGAGCGATACATGTCGAACACGGTGAAGCGCGGCGCGATCGCCTTGAGCGCCGGGTGCTTGCTCGTGGCCAACCACTGGCCCGTCATGCCCAGCGCGGAGATGCCCGTCGACCCGACGCGCCCGTTCGACCACGGCTGGGCCACGATCCAGTCGATGACGTCGTAGCCGTCGTTGACGACGTCGAACATCATCATCGACTTCTTCTGGCCGAACGACGCGCCGGCACCGCGCATGTCCATGAGGACGGTGGCGAAGCCGAAGCGCGCCATTTCGTGCCCCCACTCCGTCGCCGCCATGCCCGCCGCCCGGAACACCGCTTTCAAGACCGGGGCGCGGAATTCCATCGAGCGGAAGTACGGCGTGATCGTCAGGAGCGTGGGCACCGGGCCCGTCGCGCCCGCGGGCAGATACAGGTCGACGGCGATGCGCGTGCCATCCCGGACGGTGACGTAGTGACTCGTGCGTACCGACCGTTCGTACATCCGCGCCGGCGTGCGCGCCGGATCACCCGACCACCACGCCGCGTCGCGCGCTTCGGTGTCGTCGCCCATACGCCCTCCCCTCGTTGCTGCCGAGCGTAAACGCACGTTAATGTGCGCGGGTTCGACGTGCAGGGGGAGACAACGACGGTGACCGTCAACGACCAAGTACTGCGCCGGGATGCGACCTACGTCGACCTCGTGCTGTGGGCGCTCGAGCGCTACCCCGACCACGTCGCCATCGTCGACGGCGACGTCGAGCTCACGTACGCGCAGGTGCGCGACCGCATCTCGCAGCTGGCGAGCGCGCTGGCGAAGCTCGGGTTCGGGCGGGGCAACGGTTTGATGGTGCTCGCCGGCAACATGACCGAGCCCCTCCTCGTCGGCTTAGCGGTGCGCACCCTCGCCAGCTGGGCCGGCGCGCTGCACCCGCTCGGCGCGGTCGACGACCAGGCGTTCATCCTCGAAGACTGCGAAGCCCTCGGCCTCGTGTTCGACCCCTCGCTGTACCGCGACGCGGCGGCGGAGATCGCGGCCCGCGTGCCGGGACTGAAGCACGTCCTGTCGGTCGGGCCCTGCGACGTCGGCGAGGACCTGAGCGCGCTCGCCGACGCAGAGCCGGCGGGCCCGCTGCGCTCGCAGGCGGAGGCCGACGACTTGTGCAGCCTCGGTTATTCGGGCGGCACGACCGGCCTGCCCAAGGGGATCATGCAGCGCCACCGCACGGTCGTGGAGATGAACAACCTGATCTGTTCGGGTTGGCAGCTGCCCGCCGAGATGCGCTTCCTCGCGGCCACACCGATCTCGCACGCAGCCGTCGCGTTCGTCCTGCCGACGTGGATGCAGGGCGGCACGATCGTGTTGCAGCGCGGCTTCACCGCGGAGTCGTTCTTCGACGCGGTCGAGCGGCACCGCATCACCTCGACGTTCATGGTGCCCACGATGCTCTACGTGCTGCTCGACCATCCCCGCGTGCGCACGGCTGACCTGTCGAGCCTCGAGACGATCGTCTACGGCGCCGCGCCGATGAGCCCGACGCGACTGCGGGAGGCGCTCGACGTTTTCGGTCCGGTGTTCCTCCAGCTCTACGGCCAGGCCGAGGCTCCGGCGTGCATCACGACGCTGCGCAAGCAGGAGCACGACGTCAACCGCCCGCACCTGTTCGGCTCGTGCGGACGGCCGCTACCGGGCGTGGAGGTGGCGTTGCTCGACGACGACGACCGACCCGTCCCGGTCGGCGAGCCCGGTGAGATCTGCGTGCGCGGCCGCATCGTCACCCACGGCTACTGGAAGCGGCCCGAGTTGACCGAGGAGTTGTTCCGCAGCAACTGGCTGCACACCGGCGACATGGCGACGGCCGACGACGAGGGGTACCTCTACATCGTCGACCGCAAGAAGGACATGGTCATCTCGGGCGGGTTCAACATCTACCCCCGCGAGATCGAGGACGTCTTGACGAGCCACGCCGAGGTCGCCACCGCCGTCGTGATCGGCGTGCCCGACGAACGCTGGGGCGAAGCCGTCACCGCCTTCGTCGTCGCCCGCCCGGGCGCGACGCCCGACCCGGCGTCGCTGATCGATCTCGTGCGCGAACGCAAGGGCAAGGTGTACGCGCCGAAGACGCTCGAGGTCGTGGCCGACTTGCCGCTCACCGGTCTCGGCAAGCCCGACCGCAAAGCGGTACGGGCGCGCTACTGGAGCGCCGGCGGTCGCCAAGTCAACTGAGCGGCCGCGATGCGCGACGTGTTCGTTTCTTCGGCGGAGAGAGTGGGATTTGAACCCACGGTCCCTTGCAGGACACACGATTTCCAGTCGTGCCGATTCGGCCGCTCTCGCATCCCTCCGAGGCCCACCTTTCGGTGAACGCAGCCAGTAAAGGTATCCTCTGAGTGGGTCCGACCATGCAGTGCGGCGGCCGGGTCCTGCGCAACGGCGTCCCCGTGAACCGAGTCAGGGCCGGAAGGCAGCAGCTCTCAGCGGATAACGCTGTGTGCCGCAGATCGCCTGGTCGTCGCTCTGGATGGCCGGACCCTTCGACGTTGTGGCGCGACAAGTCGTCCTCCGATCTCCGGCACGCGGCGCCCTGTCCCCACTCAGGGGTCGCCTGGTCGTCGCTCTGGATGGCCGGACCCCATCGCGTTGGGATTGTTCATCCCCCGTTCACTTTTCCGGTGCCTAGGGTGGCTCCGTGGCACAGCGAGCTGCCGATCTCCACCTCGTCGACGAGGCCGACGCCGAGCAGCGCTATTTCAACCGCGAACTCAGCTGGCTCGAGTTCAACGCCCGCGTGCTGCGCCTGGCGGGCGACGCCAACCTGCCCGTGCTCGAGCGGGTCAAGTTCCTCGCCATTTTCGCCCAGAACCTCGACGAGTTCTTCCAGGTGCGCGTCGCCGGCCTCAAGGACCAGCTGGCCGCCGGCGTGGTGGTCAAGTCGGCCGACGGGCTCGACGCCCGCCAGCAGTTGGTCGCCATCCATCAGGTCGCCGACCGGCTCATGCTCGACCACGCCCGCTGCTTCACCCACGACGTCATGCCGGCGCTCAAGCACGCCGGCATCGAGTTCTGCGAGTACGCCGCCCTCACCGACCGCGACCAGCAGTACCTCTCCACGATCTTCGAGGAGCAGGTCTTCCCCGTCCTCACGCCCCTCGCCGTCGACCCCGGCCATCCGTTCCCCTACATCTCGAACCTGTCGCTCAACCTCGCGGTCGCCGTGCGCGACCCGAGCGACACCGAGGTGCGGTTCGCCCGCATCAAGGTCCCCGCGGTGCTGCCCCGGTTCGTGGCGCTGGAGGACGGGCGGCGCTGGGTCGCCCTCGAGCAGATCATCGCCGCCAACCTCGACGAGATGTTCCCGGGCATGGTCGTGGAGTCGCACCACCTGTTCAAAGTCGTCCGCAACGCCGACCTCGCTCTCGAAGAAGACGAAGCCGACGACCTCCTCGAAGCCATCGAGGTCGAAGTCCGGCGGCGGCGCCGCTTCGGCACGCCGGTCACGCTGCAGGTCGACGCCGACATGCCCGAGGACCTGCTGGCGCTGCTGGTGCGCGAACTCGAACTCGACGACACCGACGTCTACCGCATCACCGGTCCACTCGACCTCGGCAAGCTGTGGCAGATCGCCGAGCTCGACCGCCCGGACCTGAAAGACGAGCCGTGGGCGCCGGTCACCCAGCCGCGGCTCATGCGCTCCGACGACGAGCCCACCAACTTCTTCTCCGTGCTGCGCGACCGCGACGTGCTCGTGCACCACCCCTACGACTCCTTCGCCAGCTCGGTCGAGGAGTTCATCCGTCAGGCGGCCCTCGACCCGCGTGTGCTCGCCATCAAGCAGACGCTCTACCGCACGTCGGGCGACAGCCCGATCGTCAATTCGCTCATCACCGCCGCCGAACGCGGCAAAGAGGTCGTAGCGCTCGTCGAGTTGAAGGCGCGCTTCGACGAGCAGGCGAACATCCAGTGGGCCCGCGCTCTCGAAGAAGCGGGCGTGCACGTCGTCTACGGCCTCATCGGGTTGAAGACGCACTCGAAGACGGCGCTCGTCGTGCGCCAGGAGAGCGGCCAGATCCGCCGCTACTGGCACATCGGGACGGGCAACTACAACCCGCGCACGGCGCGCATCTACGAAGACCTCGGCGTGCTGTCGTCCAATCCCGTCGTGGGCAACGACCTCAACGACTTGTTCAATTATCTGACGGGCTACAGCCGCCACACCCGCTACCAGAAGCTCCTTGTGGCCCCGCACGGCCTGCGCAGCGGCTTGCTCGAACTCATCGCCGAGCAAGCGGCGCTCGGCACGAACGGCCGCATCGTGATGAAGATGAACGGCCTCGTCGACACCACCGTCATCGACGCGCTGTACGACGCGTCGAACGCCGGCGTGCGCGTCGACCTGCTGGTGCGCTCGATCTGCTGCCTGCGCCCCGGCGTAAAGGGACTGTCAGAGAACATCCGCGTGCGTTCGGTCGTCGGCCGGTACCTCGAACACTCGCGGTTGTGGATGTTCGGCGGCGTCACGACGCCGCCGACGTTCTTCCTCGGATCCGCCGACCTCATGCCACGCAACCTCGACCGGCGCATCGAAGTCGTCATGCCGGTCGAAGATGACGCGCTGAAGGACCGGCTGCAGGAGATCATCGACGTCGACTTCGCCGACGACATCTCGGCGTGGCAGCTCGAACCCGACGGCAACTGGTTCCATCTCATCGGCGACAACCTCGTCGACAGCCAGCGCAAGCTGCGCGACGCGGCGTTGGCACGCGGCTCGCGCCGCACCGACGCGGTCGCGGCGATCTCGCCGCTGCGGCGCTGGCGCCCGCGTCTCGGTCGATCGCGCTAGCCGCCGCGCCGGCGGGCGTACGGTGTGACGGATGCGCATCGCCGCTCTCGACCTCGGGAGCAACTCCTTTCACCTCATCGTCGTCGAGGCGCACGCCGACGGGCACTTCGAGACGCTGTTGCGGGAGAAGGACGTGCTGCGCCTCGCCGAGAGCGTCGCCACCACCCATCGCATCCCGCCCGACAAGGTCGATGCCGCCATCGAAAGCATCAGCCGCATGCGGGCGCATGGCGAAGCGATCGGCGTCGACGAATGGGTGGTCTACGCCACCTCCGCGCTGCGCGAAGCCGAGAACGGCGCGGAGGTCGTCGATCTGATCGAGCAGGAGACGGGCGTCGGCATCCAGGTCATCACCGGGCTCGACGAGGCGCGCCTGATTTTCGCCGCCGTGCGCGCCAGCGTGCTCATCGACAAACCGCCGGCGGTGTGCATCGACCAGGGTGGCGGCAGCCTCGAGGTGTCGGTGGGCGACGCCTCGGGGATGTTGTGGGCCACCAGTCTCAAGCTCGGCGCGGCGCGGCTCACCGCCGAGTTCATGACGTCGGACCCACCGGATCCCATCGAGCTCACCCGCGTGCGCGACCGGGCGCGCGCGCTGCTCGGTCCCGTCGCTCAAGCGACCAAGCGCTTCCGCCCGGGCATGCTCGTGGGCACCAGCGGCACCCTGACGTCGCTCGCCCGCCTCGCCGCGCCCACCATCGCCACCGCCACTCCCAACGCGCTGCACCAGCTGACGGTGACGGCGAAGGAACTCGAGCGCGTGCACAAGGACATGCAGACAATGACCGTCGCCGAGCGTCGCTCGATCGAAGGACTCGACGCCCGACGCGCCGACATCATGCCCGCGGGCTCGGTCGTATTGCAGGTGGCGATGGAGCTCTTCGGCTTCGACGAGTTGACGGTCAGTGAGTGGTCGATGCGCGAGGGCATGATCCTCGACGCCATCGGGCACCACGACGCGCTCGACTGGGTCGACCCGCGTTCGATGCGACGCGAGAGCGTGCACGCGCTGTTCCGTCGCTACGGCGGCAACGAAGCGCACGCCCATCAAGTGGCCCGCTTCGCCACCGCCATCTTCGACGACACCATCGCCCTGCACGGCCTGTCGCCCGTCGACCGCGAACTGCTCGAGCACGCGGCGTGGCTCCACGACATCGGCGAACACGTCGCCGTCGACAATCACGACAAGCACAGCGCCTACCTGATCGAGCACGGCCGCCTGCGCGGCTTCCCGCCCGAAGAAGTGGTGATGCTGGCGACGATCTGCCGATTCCATCGCCGCGGCACGCCGAAGCCGGCGTCCTACGAACCGATGCGCCAGCTCGACGACGACGAGCGCGACCGCGTCACCAAACTGGTGGCCATCCTGCGCGTCGCCGACGGACTCGACCGCAGCCACAACGACGCCGTCGACCTCGTCACGGCCGTCGTGCGCGACGACAAGGTGGAACTGGTGATCGAAGGCAGCGAGGACACCGACCTCGAACGGTGGGGCGTGCGGCGCAAGCGCGGCCTGTTCGAGAAGGCCTTCGGGCTACCGATCGAACTCGTCGACGAGCCGTCCTAGTTCGTGCAGTAACGGAAGAGGCCCTTGCCGGTGCAGTGCTGGCCGGTACCGGAGCCACCCGACTCGGGCGCGGCGGTGGTCGGCGGCGACTGCGAGTTCGACGGGGCGGGACCTGATCCGTCGAACTGCGGCGGCGGCGCCCCCGCACCGGGCGGGCGCAGGTCGAGCGCGCCGTTGCCTGTCTCGTACTCGACGGGTTCACGGCCGGGGTGTTCCTGCTGGATGCGCTGCACTGCGTAGTCAAACGCCGTCTCCACGGTCGTCGACGCGCGGCCTTCGATGATCGCCTGGTGCACCATGTACTCGACCATGTAGCTGCGTCCGATCGACGAATTCTCGTAGGCGAGCGAGTTGGCGCCAGCGGCGGCGGTCAGGACGCGGCCCGGCCGGTCGAGCACTTCTGTGAAACCACCGCCGTAACACGACGCGATGCCGATCCACGCATGGTTGGCGGCGACGCGGTCGAGGCCGCGCGCCAGCTCGGCGTCGGAAACCGAGGAGCCATCGCTCGTCACGATCTCCTCGTTGCCATATTGCGTCTTGCGGACGTGACCGGCGTAGAAGAAGACCGCGACCGCGTCGGGTCCGGCGTGATTGGCCAACCACGCCACCGACTGCAACAGGGTGCTGCGGTTCACCTGACCGTCGCGCAGTTCGAGAATGTGGTCACCGGTAACGCCCAGGGACTCGAGCGCCTGCACGACGTCGTTGGCGTCGTTGACCGCCGAGCTCAGATCGTTCTCGGTGCCCGGATAGTCGTTGATGCCGATGGAGACGGCCCACGTACCGCCCTGGCGTGCACTCTGCGCCGACACCGAACTGTCGCCCAGCGACGACGGCGGAGCGACGCGGGCCGGCGCGGCGCCGTGGAACTGCTGCGGCGCGGTCTTGATCACGGAGTCGACCGGCACCGTGTCGGACTGGAGGACCGAGACCTGCGTCGTAAGACCGTCGGAGGCCACCGGATCGACCGGCGCCAGCGCCATGTCCTGCGAGAGCGACGTGCGGGGCAGGTGGTCGGTGCCACGGGCGCGCTGCGCCAGCGACGACAAGTCGTGCACCGGCGCGCCCCCGAGCAGCCCCATGACCGTTGCGACGGCTACTGCCGCTGCTACCCGACGCCGGAGACCCCTCATGTCGCGATCAGACCCCTGCGATAGCTCCGGCATTCGAGACGACCGGACGGCCCCAGCGCCGCCCGAACGTAGTGATCGATGTAAGAAGAGTTCGGCCGGGAACCTGTGAGTTCCTGCTGCACCCGAAAAGAACGCGAGGAAATTCGATGACCGACGACGCGGCGATGGAAATCGCCCTCCTCGAGGCGGCCGCGGCCGTCGCCCACGGCGACGTACCCGTCGGCGCGGTCGTACTGCGAGAAGGAGAGGTGGTGTCCCAGCGCCACAACGAGCGGGAGCTTACTGGCGACCCCACCGCCCATGCCGAGGTACTCGCGCTTCGTGACGCAGCTGCAACCCTCGGCACCTGGCGCCTGTCCAACGCGACGCTGGTCGTCACCCTCGAGCCGTGCCCGATGTGCGCCGGCGCCCTGGTCGCGGGGCGGGTGAAACGGCTGGTTTTCGGCGCATTTGACCCGAAAGCAGGCGCCTGCGGGTCGCTCTACAACCTCTGCAGCGATCCCCGGCTCAACCACACGGTCGAACTCCAGCACGGCGTGCGAGCCGACGAAGCGTCCGCCCTGCTCTCAGGCTTCTTCGCCGATCGCCGAAATCTGTAATCTGATCGCTCCGCTGTTACACCTGCAGTACCGGGAGGGGTGCGAGAGCGGCCGAATCGGACGGTCTCGAAAACCGTTGTGGGGGCAACCTCACCGTGGGTTCAAATCCCACCCCCTCCGCCA
>DASZWD010000032.1 GCA_035546775.1 Acidimicrobiales bacterium | reverse complement strand
CACGGATCCAGCGGTCGCGGTCGCCGGCGCGGCGGCGCTCGTATTCCTCGACCTCGGGGTGCGGGAGGATCAAGAAGTGCTCGGCGCGCAGGCCGTCGATGACGACCCGGGCGACGTCTTCGGGCTCGAGCACGCCGTCGTTCGACGCGTGCGACACGTCGCCCTTGCCCGGCTGCGGACCGCCGAGGAACGCCGCGATCTCGGTGCGCACCGCCTGCGGGCACAGGCAGCTCACCTTCACGCCGGTGTCGCCGTAGGTGATGGCGATCCACTCGGCGATCGACACCGCGGCGTGCTTCGACATCGAATACGGCGCCGCGCCCAACTGCGTCAGCAACCCGGCGGCCGACGCCGTGTGCAGCAGGTAACCCTCGCCGCGCGCCACCATGCCCGGCAGCACGGCGCGCGCCGCGTACACGTGGCTCATCACGTTGATGTCGAAGGCGCGCCGCCATTCCTCCTCCGGCGCGTGCACGCCGCCGAGCACGAGCACGCCGGCGTTGGCGCAGAACAGGTCGACGGGACCGAACGTCTCTTCGGTGATGTTCACCAGCGCGTTGACGCTGTCCTGGTCGGCCACGTTCGTCGTGACCGCCAGCGCGGTGCCGCCGTTGTTGTTGATGTAGTCGGCCGACTCGACGGCGCGATCGCCGTTGATGTCCGCCACCACCACCGCCCGCGCGCCCTCGTTGGCGAACGCGACGGCAAGCCCGCGCCCGATCCCCGTCGCCGCACCCGTCACCACCGCGACCTTGTCCTTGAGCTCCATGGCCCAGGACGCTACGCGAACTGGTTCTGGAGCAGCATCAGGCAGTCGTACTCGAGTTCGCCGACGCGCCGACCGCTGCCCGCCATCACGATCGACCGGAACGTGCCGTCGATGTGGGCGCGGCCCTGGCCGGCGAGGCCGAGCCCCCAGCGCAGCGTCGAGTAAAGCTTCCACCAGAAGAACGCGCCGTCGTCCCACGCGCCGCCCGCGCCTTCGTACCCGGCGCGCAGGTCGCCGCGCGTGGCGAAGCCGCCGACTTCGAGTTCGTCGTTGCGGAAGCGCCACATGCGCACGCACATCCACGCCAGGTCCTCCATGGGATCGCCGACGTGGGCCACCTCCCAGTCGAGGATGGCGCGCAGCCCGTCAGCCCCCACGATGATGTTGCCGTTGCGGCAGTCGCGGTGCACGACCGCCACACGGTTCGACACCGGACGGTGCGTGTCGAGCCAGGCGTAGGTCAGCTCGAACACCGGCGACGGCTGGATGAGCAGATCCATCAGGGCGCGCACGTGGCCCAGCGCGGCATCGACCGCCGTGTGGCCCTGCGGCGGGCGTTCGAGCGCCGGAGGCGCCAGGTTCGGGTCGACGGCGTGCAGCTTGGCGAACGACGCGCCGATGTCGCGGGCGACGGTGGCGCCCAAACCCGGGTTCGCGGCGACCAGCCGCAGGATCTGGCGCCCGACGGTCTCCCCCGCGATCTGCGACGTCACGAAGAACGGACCGCCGACGTAGGCCGGATCCGTGCACACCGCGTGCACATGGGCGACCGCGACGCCCGCGTCTTCGGCCAGCCGCAACGTCGCCGCCTCCGTCTCGACCGTCAT
Source organism: Acidimicrobiales bacterium (assembly GCA_035546775.1). Lineage (NCBI taxonomy): Bacteria > Bacillati > Actinomycetota > Acidimicrobiia > Acidimicrobiales > Acidimicrobiales bacterium. The sequence goes on along the minus strand of DASZWD010000032.1, from coordinate 3,276 downwards.
GATCTGCAGGCCGGCGTCGTGGATGATCGTGGCGACCATCGGCACGCCGTCGGCCCTGAACAACACGTTGCGCCGCCGCGCCCCCGCCGACGCGAAGACGACGTCGGTGACCTCCGCGTCCAGGAACGCCGCCAGCCCCTTCGCGACCGTTTCGCTCACGCTTCGAGTTGCTCGCCGGCGAAGTCGTAGGCGTCATGGCCCGGCTTGTTCACCGCCAGCTTGTCGAGGGTCACCGCCAGCAGGACGGGCCACGCGGCGCGGGCGAACTCGGCGTCGTCGTTGGCCCGCAACCGCGCCGCCAGCTCCGCGTTGAGCTCGGCGACGGATCCGTCGGCGCCGAGAAGGTCACCGATCAGCGCGCGCTCCCGGAAGTTGGTCTCGCGCCCCATCTCCAGTTCACGCTGCACGATGCGGGCCAAGTTGGCAGCGACGCGCACGTGGTGCTGCGTCGGCCCCGACGTGGCGGCGAGCACTTCACCCTCCAAGAGATCGGCGATGTCACGCAGCAGTTCCGCAGCCGTGGGTCGGTCCTGCATGCGTTACTCGCCGGTGAAGACGGGGGCGCGCTTTTCCAGGAACGACTGCACACCCTCGCGGTGGTCCTTGGTCTGGAACAACTCGATGAGGCTGCTCGTGACCCACGCGCCGAGGTCGTGCCAGTCGGGGTCGAGCGTGCGCCGCAGGCCCTCCTTCAGACGCTGCACGGCCAGGGGCGGATTGTTGGCGATCTCGTGGGCGAGTTCGAGCGCCGTCTTCATCAACTCCGCGTGCGGGACGCAGCGCGACACCAGCCGCAGCCGCGCCGCCTCCTCGCCGCTCACGATGCGTCCGGTGAACAACAGCTCGGCGGCGGTCTCGCGCCCGACGATCTGCGCCAACCGGCCGAGACCGGGCACGTCGCAGTTGATGCCGCGCTTGACGAACAACTCGCCGAACTTGGCGTTCTCCGATGCGATCCGGATGTCGGCCATCAGCGCCAGCTCCATCCCCCACCCGACCGCCGCGCCGTTGACCGCGGCGATGATCGGCACGTTGGTGTGCAGCAGCGCGTCGGCCGCCGGCGTGAGACGCGGCGTCAGCGGGGCGCGGTCGCCGCTCGGCGCGTCGCCCGTCTTCGACAGGATCTGCTTGACGTCGTCACCGGAACAGAACGCCGGGTCGACGCCGGTGATGACGAGGCAGCGCTGCGTCGTGGTGCGCACCGCGTCTTCGAGCTCCGCGTAGGTGGTGTAGGTCAGCGCGTTACGCGCCTCGGGCCGGTTGAGGCTGAGGATGCCGACGTGTCCGTCGACCTCGTAGGTGATCTCGCTGTAAGCCATGGCTACTGTCCTGTGAAGTTGGCCGGGCGGCGCTCGAGGAACGCAGCGACGCCTTCGGCGTGGTCGTGGGAAGCGAAGCACTCGCGCAGCAGCGCCGCGGTCTGCGCCACGTGCGTGGTGACGTCGTTCGTCATGCCGTCGTAGACAAGCCGCTTCATGCGGGCGATGGCGAACGGTGAGCCCTTGCGGTAGCGCTGCGCTTCTTCTTCGGCGGCGGCGGGGAGGTCGTCGGGCGCGACCACCTGGCTGACGAAGCCGATGTCGAGGGCGGTCTGGGCGTCGATGATGTCGCCGGAGAACAGCAGCCGCATCGCCTCGCTATAGCCGACGATGCGCGGCAGCAGGAACGTGCCCGCGCCGGTGTCGGCGACGAGGCCGCGCAACACGAACACCCAGCCGAAGCGCGCCCGTGTCGACGCGATGCGCACGTCGCACTGCGTGGCGAACTCGGCGCCCATGCCGACGGCCGGCCCGTCGATGGCGCCGACGACGGGCCGCGGGCAGGCGCTGATCACCAACGGCGGCGGCGATCCTTCGGCGCCCCGGCGGCCGCGGTCTTCGGTCGGTGTGTCGTTGAGGTCCGACAGATCGGTACCGGCGCAGAACGCCCCGCCGGTACCTTCGACGATCACCGCGCCCACGCCGTCGTCTGTGCCGGCGCGCTGCACCGCCGCGTAGAAGTCGGCGAGGATGCCGTAGGTCATCGCCCCCTTCTTCTCGGGCCGGTCGATGATCACGTGTGCGACGCCGTCGCGAACCTCGTAGCGGATCATCAGACCGTGATCTTGAACAGCTGGCGGCAGTTGTCGCCGAGGAAGGCGCGGCGGTGCTCGTCGGGGAACATGCCGCCGAGCTCGTCGAGGTCGAGGATGTACTCCGGCGTGTGGTCGGCGTGCGGGAAGTCCGACGCCCACATGAACCGGTCGTAGCCGTAGCGCTGCGCCAGCGCCGGGATCATGCGTTCGTCAGGGTCGCAGCTGATCCAGCACTGCTGGCGGAAGTAGTCCGACGGCTTGTGCTTGAGCGGCGCGTTCTGCGCCATCACGGTGTGGCCGTACACGCCGTCCATGCGGTCGAGCCAGTAGCCGATCCAGCCGCCGCCCGACTCGAGTACGAGCACCTTGAGGTTCGGGAACTTGTCGAACACGGCGTAGTCGAACAGCGTGGCGAACTGGGTGCGCACGCCGTCGCTCGCCTGCACCGACGCACTGAGGCGCAGTTCGCGGGCGTGCTCCCACGTGCCGTTGCGCTCGCCCTTGGTCCACTGCGGCTCGAACGTCGGGTGGATGGCGAAGGGGACGTCGAGGGCTTGGGCGGCGGCGAAAACGGGGTCGTTGTCGGGGTGACCGAGCGGCTTGCGGTCATGCGTGAAGGGCGCCACGTAGCAGCCACGCGCCCCTTCACCGACCGCACGTTCGAGTTCCGCCGCCGCAGCCTGGGGATCACCCAACGACAGGTGCGCCGTCGGAATCAGCCGGCCGCCGCTGTCGGAGCACCACTCGCAGATCCAGCGGTTGTAGGCCTTGGTGTAGGCCTGCGACAGCTCGGCGTCCTCGAGCTCGGCCTCCCACAGCAGACCGGTCGTCGTGTAGATGACGGCGGCGTCGATGTGTTCCTGGTCGAGGTACTTCAGCCGCTCCTTGGGATCGGTGGCGGCGGGCGGCGCGTGGTTGTCGTAGGTGACCTCGGGGTCGAACATCATCTTGCCGAGATCAGGCCGGCCCATGGCGGCGAGCGTCGAGGGGAACCCGCGGCGGCTCATGCGCGAGCGCTGGCCGTTGATCTGCAACTCGTCGAGGCCGTTCTCGTCCTTGACGATGCGCAGGGCGACGTCGCGGTACTGCGGGTCGATGTAGTCCTCCCACAGGGTCGACGGCTCGAGGATGTGGCCGTCGGCGTCGACCGCCCCGTCCCAGCTGAGACGGTGCGTTTCGTAGAAATCCTTCATCTGTCCCCC
>DASZWD010000031.1 GCA_035546775.1 Acidimicrobiales bacterium | reverse complement strand
AGGTAGGCGCGCATCAGCGCGACACCGTGATGCGCACCCCCGCCGACGCGATCTCATACGGCACGGGCGGCTTGAGCTTGCGCAGGCCGACTTCGACGCCGCGGATGCGCCCGTCGACGGCCAGCACCGCGTCGGCCATCAGGCGGGCGAGGCGCTCGAGCAAGGCGCACCACGGGCCGAGGACGATGTCAGCCGCGGCGTCGATGATGGCGGCGTAGTCGACGGTGTCCTCCAGGGCGTCAGACGCGCCGGCGAGTGCCATGTCGAATACGACGTTGAGGTCGAACTCGAATGGTTGGGGTTCGATGCGCTCGAAGTCGAGAACGCCGTGCGTGCCCCAGACCCGCACGCCGCGGATCTCGAGCATTCAGGAGCCTGCGTGGGGACGACCGTGCGTGACGACGTCGAGCACCGCGCTCACGATTTCGCGCCCCGTCGCCGTGAGCTCGCGCTTGGCGAGGTGCTCGATGACGGTCACCGCTTGCGGGCCGTTGTCGAGGTTGCCGTTCCACAGCAGGTACCCGGCGACGACGCCCAGGAGGCGGTCGCCCACTTCCTCGCCGTGGAGCAGGATGCGCTCACCCGCCCCGAGCCACGCGCGGAGATGCTCGTAGATCGGCGGGAGGGCGTCGCGGGGATCGTCGTGCGGGCCGAAGGGCAGGTGCGACGCCGGCATGCCGAACTCCTCGTAGGCGGTCATGTTGTGGGGCGACCCGAGGATCGACACGACGCGGCTGAAGCCGTTTTCCCGCAGCCAGATCAGCTCTTCCTGCCGGCGGACCTTGCGGTGCGACCGGCCGTAGCCGCCGGGACGCTCGCTGATCGCCAGCCGGTCCTTCAGCACCCAGATCAGATTCCGCGGCTGAATGCCAGCCGCCCACTTGCCCTTCATGTTCTGGCCTCAGACCCCAACTTCGTCGCACACGATGCGCACGGCGGCCACGGTAGCGGGAACATCGTGTACCCGGACCATTCCGACGCCTTTTGTCGCCGCGAATACGACGCTGGCGATCGAGGCCTCCAGACGGTCGCTCGGCGGTGGAATCGAGCCGTCGGGGTTCGGCGTCAGCGCCCCGAGCATCGATTTTCTGCTCAATCCGACCAAAACGGGATACGGCGTGGCGCAGAACTGGTCGAGGTGGGCCAGCAGCGTGAGGTTGTGGGCCAGCGATTTGCCGAACCCGAAGCCGGGATCGATCCACACCTCCGCGACACCGGCGGCCGTCGCGGCCTCCGCCCGCGCGACCAGGTACGCCAGCACCTCGGCGACGACGTCGCCGTAGTGAGGATCCGCCTGCATGGTCGCGGGGCTGCCCTGCATGTGCATCGCCGCCCACCCGACACCGGCCTCGGCGGCGACGCGCCACAGCGACGCCGACACGTCGTTGACCAGCGTCGCTCCGGCCGCGACCGCCGCCCGGGCCACGTTCTCCGTCATCGTGTCGATCGACACGCGGGAGCGGCCGAGCGCCGCGAGGCGCGCCACGACGGGAACGACCCGGGCGCGCTCTTCGTCCGCGGACGGCAGCACGGAACCGGGCCGGGTCGAGGCTCCACCGACGTCGATGACGTCGGCGCCCTGGTCCATCATCTCGACGCCGTGGGCCACGGCCGCCTCGACGTCGAGATACTGGCCGCCGTCGGAGAACGAGTCGGGCGTGACGTTCAGCACGCCCATGATCAGGGGTCGGTTCAACGGCGCCCGAACAGGATGTTCAACGCTTCGGCGCGGGTGCGCTCGTCGTCGCGGAAGAGACCGTGGACGGCGGAGGTGACCGTCGTGGTGCCGGGCTTGCGCACGCCGCGCATCGACATGCACAGGTGCTCGGCCTCGACGACGACCATCACGCCTTTGGGCAACAGCGTCTTGTTGATGGCGTCGGCGACCTGGGTCGTGAACCGCTCTTGCACCTGCAGTCGCTGCGCGTAGCCGTCGCACAGGCGCGCCAGTTTCGACAGACCGGTGATGCGCCCCTCGTCGCCGGGGATGTAGGCGACGTGGGCCGAGCCGAACCACGGCACCATGTGGTGCTCGCACAGCGAGTAGATCGGGATGTCCTTCACCATGACCATCTCGTCGTGGTTCGCCTCGAACGTGACGTGCAGGTGTGTGGCGGGTTCGACGTCCATGCCGCCCGCAACTTCCTCGTACATGCGCGCCACTCGCGCCGGCGTGTCGCGCAGCCCGTCGCGCGCCGGGTCCTCCCCGATCGCCAGCAACAACTCGCGTATCGCGGCTTCGGCGCGCGCTCGGTCAACTGCCATAGGCAGCAGAAACTAGGCGGTCGCGGGACGGGGACGACGAAGCGCGCCGGGTGCGGGCGCGGTCGCCGGGCGACGGCGGCCGCCGGCGACGGGAATGGCAGCAGGCGAGCCGGGCGTCGGGCCGGACTTCTTGCGGGCGGCCGACTTGCGCGGCTTCCACGTGCCGACCTTGCCGAGGATGGCGGCGAGATCCTCGCCTTCGAGCGTTTCCTTCTCGAGGAGCGCCTGGGCCAGCTCGTCGAGCGTGGCGCGGTGCGTCGTGAGGATGTCGCGGGCCTCGTCGTGGGCGCTGTCGATGAGCGAACGGATCTCGGCGTCGATGCGAGCGGCTACTTCGTCGGAGTAGTTCGGTGCGTGGCCCATGTCGCGGCCGAGGAAGACCTCGCCCTGATGCTGGCCGAGCTGCTGCGGGCCGAGCACATCGCTCATGCCCCACTCGGTCACCATCGAGCGGGCGATGCCGGAGGCGACCTCGATGTCGTTCTGCGCTCCGGTGGAGGGCTCGCTGAAGATCAGCTCTTCGGCCGTGCGGCCACCCATGAGGGTGGCGAGGCGGTGCTTCAGCTGCGAACGCGTCGTGATGTAGCGGTCCTCGGTCGGCAGCGACAGCGTCCAGCCCAGCGATCGGCCGCGAGCCACGATCGACACCTTGTGGACGGGGTCGGCGTGCTCGAGCACGTGGCCGACGAGGGTGTGGCCGCCCTCGTGATACGCGATCACGAGCTTCTCGGCGTCGCTCATCACACGGGTGCGCCGCTCCGGCCCACCGATCACCCGGTCGATAGCCTCTTCGAGTTCGGCCATGCTGATGCGCTTGTTGCCGTGACGCGCGGCGAGCAGTGCCGCCTCGTTCATGAGGTTGGCGAGGTCGGCGCCGGTGAACCCCGGCGTGCGACGCGCCAGCACGTTGAGGTCGACGGCAGGCGCCAGCGGCTTGTCCTGCGCGTGCACCTGCAGGATCGCCTCGCGCCCGGCAAGGTCGGGCTGGTCGACGACGATCTGGCGGTCGAAGCGACCCGGGCGCAGCAGGGCCGGGTCGAGGATGTCGGGACGGTTGGTGGCGGCGATGAGGATGACGCCCGTCTTCGACTCGAAGCCGTCCATCTCGACGAGCAACTGGTTCAGCGTCTGCTCGCGCTCGTCGTGACCACCGCCGAGGCCAGCACCGCGGTGACGACCGACGGCGTCGATCTCGTCGACGAACACGATCGCGGGTGCCGACTGCTTGGCCTGCTCGAACAGGTCGCGCACGCGCGACGCACCGACACCGACGAACATCTCGACGAAGTCCGAACCGCTGATCGAGAAGAACGGCACGCCCGCTTCACCGGCAACCGCGCGGGCCAGCAGCGTCTTGCCGGTCCCGGGCGGACCGAACAACAGCACGCCCTTGGGGATCTTGGCGCCCATGGCCTGGAACTTGGCCGGCGACTCGAGGAACTCCTTGATCTCCTGGAGCTCGGCGACGGCTTCGTCGGCACCGGCGACATCGGCGAAGGTCACCTTGGGCGAATCCTTCGACGCCATCTTCGCCTTGGCCTTGCCGAACTGCATGACGCGGTTGCCGCCGCCCTGCATCGAGTTGAGGAAGAAGAAGAACAGCCCGGCGATGAGTACGAAGGGCAGGATGCTGAGCAGGAAGTTCAGCAGCGCGTTGCTCTTGGCTTCCTTCGCGTCGGTCGGCACGTGGGCGTCGATGAGCTTTTGGGTGAGCTCGTCGGAGTATTGCGCCGGGAACTTGACCTCGTACTTCTCGCCGTTCTTGAGGACGCCCTCGACCTTGTTGGAGCCGTCGATCACGTCGGCGGACTTGATCTGATGCGCCACCACGTCGGCCTCGAAGGTGCTCAGACTCAGCTTCTTGCGCGTCGAGCCCGAGTGGAACAGCGTCGTCAGGACCAACAAGGCGATGAGCGCTAGGACCACGTAGACGCCGGCGCCGCGTAAAACCCGCTTCATATCGGGAAAGAGGGTACTAGGCCTCGAGCACGCCGATATACGGCAGGTTGCGGTACTTCTCGGCGGCGTCGAGGCCGTAGCCGATCACGAAGTCCGGCGGGATCGTGAAGCCCACGTACTTGAGGTCGAGGTCGTCGCGCTGGAGGCCGTCTTTCACCAGCAGGGCGCACACCTCGAGCGACGCCGGGTTGCGGGCGAGGAGGTTGCGCTTGAGGAAGGCGAGGGTGAGGCCGCTGTCCACGATGTCCTCCACGACGAGCACGTGGCGGTTGGTGAGGTCGGCGTCGAGGTCCTTCACGATCCGCACGACGCCGCTGGACTTGGTGGCGGCGCCGTAGGACGCCACCGCCATGAAGTCGAACTCGACGGGAAGATCGATCGCCCGGGCGAGGTCGGCCATGAAGACGAACGCGCCCTTGAGCACACCGACGAGTAGCGGCGGGCGGCCCTCGTAGTCGGCCGCGATCGCCTTGCCCAACTCGCGGATGCGGTTCTGCAGCTGCTCTTCGGAGACGACCACCCTGTCGACACGCACGGCTCGCGAACCTATCCGCGCGTGACGCGCAGTCTGCCTTTGGTGCGGCGCACCGACACACCGGCGACCACGTCGGTCCCGGTCGCTTCCCCCAGCGCCACCGCGAGCACCCGCTCGACGGCGGCCGCGTCCGGCGGGTAGCCCTCCAGATGCGGCCGCAACCACGCTCGGATGGCGCGACGCGCGAGCGGGCGAGGGGCGGCGCACAACGCCGCAGCATTGGACGCGTCGAGCGCCGCGGCGAGTTCGTCGAGCAACGCCACCTCGTCGCTGGCGTGCTCCGCCAGGCGGCACAGCAGCGGCACGGGATCACGGCGGCCGATGTCGCCGAGGAACGGCAGCAGCTCGTGGCGAACCCGGTTGCGGGTGAAGGCCGGGTCGGCGTTGGACGCGTCGACGACCGGCACCAAACCTTCGGCGGCGCACAACGCGTGCGTCTCCTGGCGCCGGATGCCGAGGAGCGGGCGGCGCTCGGGTGCTCCGATGCCGCGCACACCGTCGAGCCCGCTGCCGCGCAGGAGGTTCAGCAAGACGGTCTCGGCCTGGTCGTCGGCGGTGTGCCCGGTGAGCGCGTCCGTAGGCAACACCGCGCGCCGCGCGGCGCGCGCCCGCGCCTCGAGGTTCGGCCCGGCGCCGACGTCGACGCGCTCGGCGCGAAAGCCGAAGCCGTAGCGGGCCGCGGCCGCCCGGACGACGTCGGCTTCATGGACGGATCCGGCGCGCAGGCCGTGGTCGACGTGGACGGCGGTGCCGCCCAGCCCGGCCTGGGCCGCCAGCGCCACGAGGGCGAGCGAGTCGGCCCCACCCGAAACAGCCAGCGTCACCTCGGAGCCCGGCGCCGGGAAGCGGCACCGAGCGAGCAGGTTCATTTTGCGAGGGCGAGATCCGACACCCGGCGGATCCAGGAGGCCGGATCGCGAATCTCGCCCAGCGTGGGCAACAACTCGGGACCGTCCCACACCCGCGCCAGCAGCGACGGGCCGCCGACCGCCTCCACGGCTTCGATGAAGCGCTCGCCCGCTTCGTACTGCTTCATCTTGGCGTCGAGGCCCACGAGCTGTTGCACGACCTTGACCACCGCCGGCTGCGGCGCGTTGCGCCGCTCGTGCAGCGTGGCGGAGAAACGCGCCTGGCTCGGGATGCGATCGCGCCCGGCGCGATCCATGGTCACGTCGCCATGACCTTCGAGCAGGCTCATGAGGCCCTGGGTCTTTTGCAGCGTGGCGAACTGCTCCGGCCCGGCGAGCAAAGCCACGAGACCGCCCTCGTCGAGCGGGTTGCGCCCGGCGCGCACGGCCTCGACCGAACGGCGCAACGCCTCGAGGAACCGTTTGGGGTCCATCTCGGCAACATTGAGCGTCGAGTCGATCAGGCTGCGGAAGTAGTCCTGCATCCACGGCACGCCGGTGAACTGCACGCGATGGGTGACTTCGTGCAGCGCCAACCAGAGGCGGAACTCACGGGGCGGAAACCCGAAGCGCTTCTCGAGGGCCAGCACGTTCGGCCCCACGAAGTAGACGACGTCGCCTTCGTGGTTGTCTGCCTCTGCGCCGGCAGGCGGGTCGTCGAAGAGCAACGCGTCGTACTGCCCGAGCACGCGCGTTGCCATCCAGCCGAGCATCGTGCCGACTTCGACACCTGACAGCGTTGACGCCGGAACGGCCAGCGGGCCTTTGAGACCCGACGCGAGACGATCTGTCAGCGGCCGCAGCAGGCGGCGCATCGAGCCGATGTTCGCCCGCACCCAGTCGGCACGCTCGACGACGACGGCGCGCGCGGGGCCGCGCAGCGACCGCAGACCGATCTCCTGGTACACAAGCTCTTCGGCCTGCGCCGTCAGCTCTTCGAAGTCAGGCCGCAGCGAGGCGTAGTGGTACGAGCGCGCCAGCGGCTCAGTACCGGCGACGCGGACGGCGACCCGTTCAGCAAGCCCCCACGCAACCGGCTCGCTCACGTGCTGCCTCGCCTATCGCGGGTACTTCGGACGGATCACCTTGCGGATGTACCCACCGGCGAGGCCGACCGCGACACCGACGGCGCCGGCCATCAACGGAAACGCGACCCAGGCGTGCCACTGCTTGGCAGCGAGAACGAGCATGCTCAGAAAGTTACTTGCGTGCCGCCGTCGTTACGAAGCGCGGCGAGAATCTTTTCGGTCAGCCCGTCGGGCAGCGGTTCCTGGCACTTGCGGCTGATGATCTGGAGCAGTTCGGCTTCGAAGTCGAACTTCTCGAAACAGGGAGCGCAGGCCTCGAGATGGTGCTGGATCTCGAGCTTCACTTCGGGAGTGAGTTCGCCGTCGAGGAACTCGTAGAGCGTGTGACGAGCGTCGTCACAGTTCGCATGCTCGTGGTTGTCCATAAACGTCACCGACTGGCTTCCTCGACCAGACCCCGTTCGAGTCCGAATTCGTACAACGCCTTCTGCAGTGCCCTTCTTCCCCGGTGGAGCCGACTCATCACGGTACCGATCGGCACGTCCATGATGTCGGCGATCTCCTTGTAGGAGAAGCCTTCGACGTCGGCGAGCAAGACCGGGATGCGGAAGTTCTCCGGCAAGGACTCGAGCGCTGACTTCACCTCTTCGTCGGTGATGCGCTCGAGGACTGTGTCTTCGGTCGTGCGGTTGGCCAGCGCAGCTTCGAGGCCGCCGACGCGGTTGTAGAGGAAGAAGTCCTCGCCTTCCTCGAGGTCGACGGACTCCGGCCGGCGCTGCTTGGCGCGGTAGCTGTTGATGAAGGTGTTCGTCAGGATGCGGAACAGCCACGCCTTGAGGTTGGTACCTTGCTGGAAGTTCCCGTATCCCCTATAGGCCCGTAAAAAGGCCTCTTGCACCAAATCTTCAGCATCGGCCGTATTGCGTGTCATGCGCACAGCTGCCCCATATAGGGCAGACATGTACGGAGTGGCGTCTTCGGCGAATTTTGCAGGATCAGCGATGCCTCGACACTAACTCTCCTAGGGGTAGGTGCCGATAAGACGAATTGTTGTCAATCTGTTGAGACCAGCGTGGGGCGGACGCTGCTCCTGAAAGGGCTGTTTGGCCGTGGCCGCAAGTTCAGAAGCGCTCGTCGCCCACGTATGGCGACGACTCGGGTTTGGTCCCGCGCCGGGTGATGTAGAGGCTGGCGTAGCCGCCGGCGGTGCCGGTGCGGTCATCGACGAGCTGCTCGCTCGTCCGGCGACGACGCTCGCCGACTGGCAGTGGCCCGTCGACCAGGGCGTGTGGCAAGACGCCGTCTACTGGCTGAACCACATGTTCTTGAACTGGGCGCAGAGCCCCGGCCAGGTACAAGAGCGCGTGTCGTGGATCCTCGCCGGCCTGCTCGTCGTGGGCGCCAACGACGTGGTGCAGTACGCCGACTACAAGGACCACCACGCCCGACTGCGCGGCTGGTGCGCCGCCGGCTCGTACAAGGCCCTGCTCAACGACGTCGCCAACAGCGGCCCGATGCAGAAGTACCTCACCAACGTGTTCAGCGTGCCGCCGCACCCGAACCAGAATCTCGCCCGCGAGATCATGGAGTTGTTCAGCCTCGGCGTGACCCACGCCAAGACGGGTGCCAACAACTACACCCAGACCGACATCGAAGAGATCGCCCGCGCGCTCACCGGGTACGTCATGGATTGGAACACGGGCGCCGTCTCGTTCGCGACGGCCAACTGGGACAGCGGCACCAAGACCTTCCTCGGAGCGGCCCGCGGCGCGGCGCAGTTGTCCGACGTCGTCGACGCCATCACGCAGCAGGACGCGTTCCGCTACTTCGTGCCGAAGCGCCTCTACCGCGAGTTCATGGGCTTCGACCCGTCCACCAGCGCGATGGACGACATGGCGGCGGTGTGGGGCACGAGCGGCGACATCGCCGGTCTGGTGTCGCACATCGCGCACCGCCCCGAGTTCCTCGCCGACACCACCGTTGGCAATCGTGTGAAGAGCCCCGTCGAGTTGCTCGTCAGCCAGATGCGGGTGCTCGGTGTGCAGAACATCGACGACTGGTCCGTGTTGTGGACCAGCCAGACGATGCGGCAGAACCCGATCCTTCCCCCCGACGTTTCCGGCTGGGACAACATGTGGCTGCACCCGACGCAGATCGTCCAGTGGGCTCGGTACAACTACTGGTACACGTGGCACGACACCGGTCCCGACAAGGACACCGCGACGGATGGCACGGCCACCCCGCCCGAGAAGCAGAACCCGACGGTGCGCAAGCTCTACGCCGAAGCCACCCGCGCCACGGCGGCGGACATGGCCCTGCAGCTCGCCGGCCTGCACGACGTGTCGAGCCAGACGCGCAGCGCCATCGACGCGTACGCCCAGGCCACCGACTACGGCGCCAGCGAGCCGTGGAGCTACGCCCGCGCCTGTGGCGTCATGCAGTTGGTGTTCGACAGCCCTGAGTTCATGGTGAGTTGAGGAGAACCGCGATGAGTTTCAATCCCAGCCGTCGCCGGTTCCTGGTGCAGCTCGGCGCTGCCACCGCCGCCGGCGTCAGTGCCCCCATGTGGTTCGAGTTGGTCCAGCGCGGCGGTCTGCCGTCCGCGTGGGGCCTCGGCGAAGGCGACACACTGCCGCTCGGTACCCCGATCTGCGTCCACGTGTCGCTCAACGGCGGCAACGACTACCTCAACACACTCGCCCCCGTGGGCGACGCTTGGTACAACGACGCCACCTACGGCCACGGCGCCATCGCTCTGACTGCATCCGACACGCTCGCCCTCAACGGCCTGACGTACCGGCTCCACAACAAGCTCCCGTGGCTCGCTGACCGGTGGAACAACAAGGGCGACGTCGGCTTCGCGCTCGGCGTCGGCAACACCGCCGTCGACTTCAGCCACTTCGACTCGATGAAGTTCTGGGACGCGGCGCGCACCGACGTGCTCGGCAGGACGGGATGGCAGGGTCGCTACGCCGACGCCGTGCGCCCGCAGAACGCGCTCGCCAGCGTGTCGGTCGGTGACGTGCAGCCTGAAGCCGTCGGCACCACGGCGCCCATGTTCGTCCTCAGCGAGTGCTCGAGCTTCACCTACGAGACAGGCTGGCTGAGCAAGAACGTTTTCCTCAACGGTGCGCAGCAGATGGCGACCATCGACGGCACCAACACGGTGGCCGACGTGGCGCGCATGATGGGCACGACGCTTAGCGTGACCGGTCGTATCAGCGGCGCCGACGATCCCACGATCACCGGCAGCAGCACCGGCTACGGCAACCTGGCCCCGATCACCAAGCAGATGATCCAGACGGCGCTGCTGATCAAGGCGGGCGTCCCGGCACAGAACTACGCCACGAGCATCGGTGGTTACGACAGCCACACCAATCAGAAGCAGATGCAGATCGATCTGTTCACCGATCTCAACGACGCGCTGACCCACTTCTTCACGATCGTGGGCGGCACGGCACGCGCGAACGACGTGTTCGTGATGATCACCTCGGAGTTCGGTCGCCAGGCGACGGCGAACAAGGACAACGGCACCGACCACGGCCAAGCCGGCATGGCGATGTTCATCGGCGGCGGTGTGCAGCGCGGGGTGTACGGCATGGCGCCGACGCTCGATCCCGGCGGCATGACGCGGCCCAACCGCGTCGGCGACGCGTTGAAGCCCACCGTCGACTTCCGCAGCGTGCACGCCACGGCGCTCAACCGACTGTCAAAGGGCGACACCAACGTCGGCGACTCCGTGCTGGGCGCGCACTACGAAGACCTCGGCGTGTTCAAGGTCCCGACGCCGCCGACCACAACGACGTCGACCACGATCAAGGCGACCACGACGACGACCGTCAAGCCCACGACGACTACGACCACGAAGCCGACCACGACGACCACGGCGGCCAACAAGCCCCCGGTCGCGTCGTTCACCGCCACGGTCGGCAGCAGCCGGACGGTCTACGTCGACGGCTCCGCGTCGACCGATCCCGACGGCTCCATTGCCTCCTACCGCTGGGTATGGGGCGACGGAACGGCGGCGGGTACGGGTCGCACCGCCAGCCACAAGTACCTGCTCAAGGGCACGAAAACCATCAAGCTCACCGTCAAGGACAACAAGGGCAAGACCTCGTCGGTGACGAAGAAGGTCAGCGTCGCGTAGCTAGCTGGCGCGCTCTTCCAACACGAAGCTGGTCTGGGTCGAACGCACGGCCGGCATCGACTGGAGGCGTTCGAGCACGACGTCACGCAGCGTCTCCATGTCGGGCGCGCGCACCAACACGACCACGTCGAACGCGCCCGTCGTCAGCGCGACGTACTCGACGCCCGGCAGCGCCATCACCTCGTTCTCGACGGCGCGCCAGGCGTGCTGGTCGATGTCGACGAGGATCAGCGCGGTGATCGTGTGCCCCAGGGCCCGGTGGTCGACTTCGACCGTGAAACGACGGATGACGCCATCGGCGGTCAGCCGGCTCAGTCGCTGGTAGGCGTTCGCCCGCGACACGCTGGCGCGCTGGGCCAACTCGCTGACCGAAACGCGGGCATCTTGGCGCAGAACGTCCACGATTCTGGCGTCGATCGCGTCGACTTCACGCGATTTGTCTCGAACCATGCCGGAACAGTAGATGATCTGCATTAAATTGGGCATACTCCTGAGACGATGCCCACAGGTCTGGTCGACAAAGGTGTCAACACGCTCGCCTACGGCGGGCAGCTGGCGGCCGACCATCCCGGCTTCACCGACGCGGCGTACCGGCAGCGGCGCGCCACCCTCGCCGAGACCGCCGGGCACTACCGGCGCGGCCAGCCGGTTCCCGACGCGCCCTACGCCGCCGAGGACCACGAGCTGTGGCAGCTGTGCTCGCGCGAGCTCCGCGAGCGCCACGACCGCCTGGCGTGCGACGAGTACCAGTCCGGCGTCGAGGCGCTGCGGCTGCCAAGCGACCACGTCCCGCAGCTGACCGAAGTCACGGCGCTACTCCAACCGCTCACTGGGTTCCGCTACGAGCCGGTGCCGGGACTCGTGTCGCCGTGGAACTTCTACGGCGCCCTCGGCGACGGGTGGTTCATGTCCACGCAGTACATCCGCCACCACTCGCTGCCGTATTACACGCCCGAGCCCGACGTGATCCATGAGGTGATCGGCCACGCCAACCAGCTGGCGTCGCCGCGCTTCGCGTCGCTGTACCGGAAGGTCGGCGACGCCATCAAACGAGTGCACACCGATCAGGCGATGGAGTTCTTGTCGCGCGTGTTCTGGTTCACGGTCGAGTTCGGCGTCGTGCGCGAGGGCAACGAGATCAAGGCGTACGGCGCCGGGATCCTGTCGAGCTTCGGCGAACTCGACGCCTTCCGCGCCGCGACCATCAAGCCGTTCGACATCCCCACGATGGGCGCGCAGTCCTACGACATCACGCGCTACCAGCCCGTGCTGTTCGCCGCCGAGTCCACCGATGCATTGATCGGAGAGATGAGTGAGTTCCTCGAGCACTACGACGAAGACGCCTTCAACCGCTTCACATCTCCTGGGATGGGATTGCATTGAGTTCTGGGTAGGCAACGCCCGCGCCATGAGCGGGTTCCTCATGAGCGCGTTCGGCTTCCGGTGCACCGCATACGCGGGACCCGAGACCGGGGTGGGAGGCAAGGCGAGCTACGTGCTCGAGCAAGGCGACGTGCGCTTCGTCGTGTCGGGCGCGCTCGACGCGGCGTCGCCGATCGCCGACCACGTCCGCACCCACGGCGACGGCGTGCACGACCTCGCGTGGCTCGTCGACGACGTCCACGCCGCCTTCGACGCTGCGGTGGCGCGGGGCGCGCGCGTCGTTCGCCCGCCTTGGGAGGAGTCCGACCGCGAGCACGGCACGCTGTGCCTCGCCCAGATCGGTACCTACGGCGAGACGGTGCACACCTTCGTCGACCGCACCCGCTACGACGCGGCGCACCTCGAGCCCGGCTACAGCAACGAGAACCTCCCGCCGTCGCCGTGTGGGCCCGCCGTCGGCATCGAAGCAATCGACCACATCGTCGGCAACGTCGAGAAGGGCCGCCTCGACGAATGGGTGTTCTTCTACGCCGACGTAATGGGCTTCTCGCCCCTCGTGCACTTCTCCGACGACCAGATCTCGACGGAGTACTCCGCGCTCATGTCGACGGTGGTGTGGGACGGCACGAAGATCGTGATGCCGCTCAACGAACCGGCCGACGGGCTCAAGAAAAGCCAGATCCAGGAGTACATCGAGACCTACGACGGTCCGGGCGTGCAGCACATCGCTCTCCGTACGAACGACATCGTGGCGACGGTCACGGCGTTGCGCGACCGCGGCGTGCGCTTCATGACGGTGCCCGACACGTACTACGACGAAGCGCGCCAGCGCCTCGCCGGCGTCGACCTGCCGTGGGACGCGCTGCGCGCGCTGAACATTCTCGCCGACCGCGACGCCGACGGGTACCTGCTCCAGATTTTCACCGAGACCGTCACCGACCGCCCGACGGTTTTCTTCGAGATCATCGAGCGCCGGGGCGCGCGCGGCTTCGGTGAAGGCAACTTCAAAGCGCTGTTCGAAGCGATCGAACGCGACCAGGCGCGGCGCGGGAATCTGTGACCTGGACCGAACGACTCGATGCCGTCGCGGCGCGACTCCACGAACTTGCGGCGCGCGATCTCCACGGCCTCACCGCTCCCGATGCGCCGAGCGGCGAACAGTGGGAAGCCGGTCAGGTGTGGGCCCACCTCGCCGAATTCGGCGACTTCTGGCTCGGCGAGCTCGACAAAGTGCTCGCCGGCGCCGAGACGTTCGGCCGCACCAAGGCCGACCCGGAACGCATCGCGGCGATCGAGCGCGATCGACATACGCCGGTGCCCGATCTCGTCGCCCGCGTCGACGCCGCCATCGGCCGGTTGCGGGCGCGGTTGGCGTCGATGACCGACGACGACTGGAAGCGGACGAGCCGTCACCCCACGCTCGGCGACATGTCGATCGACGACCAGATGCAGCACTTCCACGTCGGGCACTACGAAGAACACGCCGATCAACTCGAGTCGCTGACGTGAGATACGGCGTCGCCGACGGGCGCGTCGTCGCCGACACCGGCCGCGGCATCGTCGCCGTCGGCGACGTCATCGCCGATCCCGTCTTCGAGCAGCCGTCGCTCAACGCCTTCATGGCCCAGGGCCCCGACGCCTGGTCCGAGACCCGCACACGAGCCTCACGTTGCCGTTTGAGGTCGGCGATTACGTCGACTTCTACTCGTCGATCCACCACGCCACGAACCTCGGGCGGCTGTTCCGGCCCGACAGCGAACCGCTACTGCCGAACTGGCGCCACCTCCCGGTCGGCTACCACGGCCGCGCCGGCACGGTGGTGGTGAGCGGCACACCGGTGCGCCGGCCGACGGGTCTCGTCATGACCGAAGGCGGCGTGGTCCGCCAACCGTCGGCCCGGCTCGACATCGAGCTCGAAGTCGGCTTCGTCGTCGGCGTTGGCAGCGCACCCAACGCGCCGATCGCGGTCGACGACGCCGACCAGCACGTCTTCGGCGTCGTGCTCGTGAACGATTGGAGCGCGCGCGACATCCAAGCCTTCGAGTACCAACCGCTCGGACCAAACCTCGGCAAGTCGTTCCTCACGTCGATCTCGGCGTGGGTGGTGCCTCTCGACGAGTTGCGGCCGTTCTTCCGGCCGTCACCGCCGCAGGATCCCGAGCCCGACGCCTCGCTGCGCGGCGGACGTGACTGGGCGATCGACCTGCACCTCGAAGTCGACCGCAACGGCGAGACGATCAGCCGCACGAACTTCGTTGACCTCTACTGGACCTTCGCGCAGCAGCTCGCCCACATGACGAGCAACGGCGCCAACGTGCGCACCGGGGACCTGTTCGCGTCGGGCACGGTGTCGGGCGCCGAGCCAGGCACCTACGGCTCGCTGATCGAACTCGGCGCCGGCTTCCTCGAAGACGGCGACACCATCACGCTGCGCGGCTGGTGCGGCGACGGTGACGAGCGCGTCGAACTGGGCGACGTCGTCGGTACGGTTGTGGGCTGATGTTCTATCGACGCGTCGGCCTCGTGCCACCGAAGCGGCACACCGTGCACCACGACGCCGACGGCACGCGCCTGCTCGAAGAACTGATGGGCCAGGAAGGCTTCTCCGACGACTCGTCGCTGCTCTATCACCGGCGTTCGCCGAGTGCGCTCGTGTCGGTCGACCATCTCGACGACGGCCGTCCCCCGCTGCGACCGTTGCATCCGGTCGCCCCGATCCACCTGCGCACGCCGCGCGTGGAAACCGGCACCGATCCGGTCCTCGGCCGCCGCCTACTCCTGGGCAACGACGACGTGCGGGTGTGCGTGGCGTGGGCCGACGCCACAAGCCCGCTGTACCGCGACGCCGTCGGCGACCAACTCGTCTACGTGCAGTCGGGCGCGTGCGTGCTCGAGTCGGTCTTCGGCACCACGCACGTGCGCGACGGCGACTACCTCGTCGTGCCGCGTGGCGTCGCGCACCGCTGGTCGCTCGACGGCCCGGTCGAGTTGCTGATCTTGGAGTCGAGCGGGCACATCCGCCCACCGCGCAAATACCTCTCGGCCGCCGGCCAGTTCCTCGAGCACGCGCCGTACTGCGAGCGCGACATCCGTCCGCCGGTCGGCCCGCACGTCGCGGCGGGCGAAGGCCAGGTCGACGTGATCGTGCGGACACGCTCGGGGCTGACGCGGCACTGCCACGCGCACCATCCCTTCGACGTCGTCGGCTGGGACGGCGGCCTGTATCCGTGGGCGCTGTCGATCCACGACTTCGAACCGATCGTCGGCTCGTTGCACCAACCGCCGCCGGTGCACCAGACCTTCGAAGGGCCGAACTTCGTCGTGTGCTCGTTCGTGCCGCGGCTGTTCGACTTCCATCCCGACGCGGTGAAGATCCCGTACTTCCACAGCAACGTCGACTCCGACGAGATGCTCTTCTACTCGCAGGGCAACTTCATGAGCCGCGGCAGCGCCGGCATCGAGCAACGCTCGATCACGCTGCACCCCGGCGGCTTCGTCCACGGGCCGCAGCCGGGAAGCTACGAGCGCTCGGTCGACGCCACCCGCACCGAAGAAGTGGCAGTGATGCTCGACACCTTCCGTCCGCTGCACATCACCGACACGGCCCTTGCCGTGAGCGACGCGAGCTATCTCACGAGCTGGACGCGCTAGGCCGTCGAGGAAGGGCATGCGGCCCCTGCGGCGACCGCCCGGTGCCGCAGGGCCGCTGTTAGGCGATGACCCGCAGGATGATCTGCGTAAAGCCGTACCAAGCGCCGAAGGACAGCGCGAGGCACAACAGCAGCACCCCGACACGGGCAGCCGTCTCAGAGAGGCTCACGACCGGACGCTGATGCTGCACTGACATCGCCATGCAGCCAACGGTACGGACGGTGTGCCCCCGGCACCATCACCCATTTGCGGGGTTTTGCGCGACGCCGGGGGCCGTGCATGCATCTCCAAGCGCTCTAGGGACGTTCGGGGACCAGCACTGCGTCGCTGTGGAAGCGAAATGGCCTGCAGCCGATTCGCTTTCATTCGGCGGTCAGTGACGGAATGTCAGAGCCCGAAGTGAGAGTTGAACTCACGACCTACGCATTACGAGTGCGTTGCTCTACCACTGAGCTATTCGGGCGTGCCGTGTTCGGCGGCCGATAAGTATGGCTTACGACGAGATGCGGGCGAGAAGTCCTTCCAGCAACGGCATCTCGTTGGGGTTGTACTGCATGTCGTCGGCGGCCGACGCGATGGCGTCGAGCGCCACGAGCGCCCGGCGGGCCTCGCCGCGGTCGGCCCGCGCCGCTCGCTCGCGGTAGACGCCGGCCAACACCGCGAGCCCGGCGCGCAGGTCGTCGGTGCGGGCTCGGCGCTGCGCCCGCCGCTGGCGAACTTCGAGGTCACGCCGCGACGGCACCGGCAGGCCGGCCTTGGCCCGCTCGGCCAGCTCGGCGTCCTCCCGCTTCTGCTGGGCGACGACGGGCGCCGCCGCCGCGTCGAGTAACTCCGTGAGCGCGGCGGCGACCGCGACCACCGCGCCGGCGGTGCCGTCGAGCTCGTCGGGGACCCGACGCCACATCGCCATGCGCAGCCGCATGGCATCGTCCGCCGCCACGTGGCGCGCCCGGGCGATCGAGCCGCCGGCGATGGCGGCCGCCTCTTCGGCGACGGCGCGGGCGACGCCTTCGCCCACCAGCGCCTCGACCACGAGCTCCTCGGGCAAGGGCGGGAAGTCGACGCGCACGCAGCGCGACGCGATGGTGACGAGGTCGGGCGTCACCTGATCCGCCAGCACCACGAACACCGCCGAGGGTGGCGGCTCCTCGATCGTCTTGAGCAACGCCGGCGCCGCTTCTTCCACCGCGTGGAAGTCGGTCAGCACGAGCACCTTGCGCCCGCCCTCCATCGGCGAGCGCATCGCAACGCGGGTGACTTCGCGGGCGTCGTCGACGAGGATCGACGCGCCGCTGCGCTCCACGATCGTCAGGTCGGGATGCGTGCCGTGCAGCGCGCGCGTGCACGCCGAGCACGTACCGTCGCCGCCGTGGGGACACAACAACGCAGCGGCGAATCCCCGCGCCGCGGCCAGCGCGCCGGCGCTGTCGGGACCCACGAACAGGTAGGCGTGCACCGGGGCGCGCGCCGAGGAACGCAGGAACGACACCGCCGCGTCCTGGCCGACGACGCCGTCGAACAAGGACAGCACGGGCAGCTCGTCGGGCTTCACTGCGCCTTCACCCACGCGTCGTAGGCGTCGTTCACGCGCTGAGCGACTTCCTCGATCGAACCGACGCCGTCGACGACCACCCAGTGGTCCGGCGCGGCGCCCGCCAGCGCCACGAACCCCTCGTTGACCCGGCGATGGAACTTCTTGCCCAACCGCTCCATGCGGTCGACGGGCCGGCGCATGCGTTCGGCGGCCACGTCGGCCGGCACCGTCAACAGCACCGACACGTCGGCCGGCCGTCCGTCAGTCGCCCAGTGCGACAGCTGCACCAGTTCCTCCACCGACAACCCGTGACCGTGGCCCTGATACGCCAGCGACGATCCGATGTAGCGATCGGTGACGACCGTCTCGCCGCGCGCCAGCGCCGGCTCGATCACCTCGGCGACGTGCTGGGCGCGCGCGGCGGCCATCAGCAGCGCCTCGGCGCGCGGGTCCACAACCCCGCTCGAGGGGTCGAGCACGACCGAGCGGATCTTCTCCCCCAGCGGTGTGCCGCCCGGCTCACGCGTCAGGCGCGCCCCGAGTCGTTCCGCCAGCAACGCCGCCTGGGTCGACTTGCCGGACCCCTCGCCGCCCTCGAAGGCGATGAGCCGGCCGGTCACGTCGTCGCGTTGGACGTGGGGTGCCGCTCGCGCGCCGACATCGAGTCGCGCAACGACAGCACCGATCCCAACCCGGCGAGGCTGATGATGCCGGCGGCGGCCCACAGCGCCACCCGGACACCCGATACGTGGAACCCGATGGTCGACGCCAGCGATCCGAGCAGGCGGCTCATGATCGGTGCGACCGTGAACGACGCCAGCACCACCACGCGGATCATCGCGTAGAGCGTCGCGAATACGCGCCCGCGCAACTCGTCCTCGACGTTCGTCTGGATGATCGTGAAGCCCAGCACGTACACGCCGCCGGCGCACAGCCCGAGCCCACCGACCCACAACACCGCCGGCGTCATCGACGACGCCGTCGCGCCGAGCGAGATGCACGCCGCGGCCACGAACAGCGAACCGATGAACATGGGCTCGGGCTTGAGCCGCGCCTGGAGCAGCGACAGGCCGATCACGCTGATCGCCACGCCGAAACCGAGGGCGGAGATCAGCGCGCCGAATCCGGCGGGACCACCGCCGAGGTCCTTCGTGGCGAAGGTGGCGCCGAGAGGCACGAGCATGCCGCCCCCGAACAGTCCCGCGGCGAGGCCCAGCAGCACCGAACGCACACGCGAGTTCGTACCGATGTACTTCCAGCCGTCGCGCAGGTCGCGGAACACGTTCTGCTCGGCGCCGTCGACGTGGATGCGCTCGCGCTTGGGGAACTCGACTGATCGCACCAAGAAGAACGAAGCGATGAACGTAAAGCCGTCGGCCCACAGCGCCAGCGACTCCTTGTTGACGCGCAACGCGTGCAGCGGACCGATCCGCCCGAGGGGCGCCGACAGCGCGGCCAGCAATGAGAACGCGAGGCTGCCAAGTGGGAACGTTCCGTAGGCGGCGGCGACCGACGCCGAGTTGGCCCCGGCGAGCTGCGCCGTCGGAACGAGATTCGGCACCGTCGCCTCTTTGGCCGACGACCAGCCGATCGAAAGCGCCTCGAGAAACAGCGACGCGAAGAACAGCCCGAGCACGGTATCGACGAAGGGCAAGAACGCGAACACGAGCGCCCGCCCGATGTCGCAGATGAGCATGACGCGGCGCCGGTCGAAGCGGTCGAGCACGACGCCCGCCAGCGGACCGAGGAAGAAGCCCGGTAGCAGGCGGGCGGAGAGCACCAAGGCCACTGCACCTTCGCCGGTGCCCTTCGAAACGCGCTGGGCCAGCGCCGTGATCGCCACGAGGCCGATCCAGTCACCGAAGCTCGAAACCAGCGAAGCGGACCACATCCGCCGGAACGGCTTGATCGACAGAACGCCCTTCCCCTTGGGCGACGCGTCCGGCTCAGCCACAGAGCAACACTAAACGCCCTACTTCTTGGCGGATGCCCTCTTGGCCGGCGCCTTGCGCGGAGCCTTCTTTTGGGCCGCCGTCTTCTTGGCGGCGGCTTTCTTCGGCGCTGGGCCCTTTGCGCGCTTTTCCGCCAGCAGCTCGATGGCGCGCTCCTCGGTGAGCGTCTCGATGGCGACACCGGCGGGAATGGTGGCGTTGGTCTCGCCGTCGGTCACGTACGGACCGAACCGGCCGTCCTTGACCACCATCGGCCGGCCGCTGATCGGGTCGTTGCCGAACGTCGCCAGCGGTGGCTTGGGAGCACCCCGCCGGCCCCACTGTTTGGGCTGGGCGTAGATGGCGATCGCCTGGTCGAGCGTGATCGAGAAAATCTGCTCTTCGTTCTCGAGCGACCGGCTGTCGTTGCCCTTCGTCAGGTACGGCCCGTAGCGGCCGTTCTGCGCCGTGATCATTTCGCCGTCGGCCGGATCGACACCGACTTCGCGGGGCAGCGACAGCAACTGCAGCGCGTCGTCGAGGGTGATGCGCTCGAGGGTCATCGTGGAGAACAGCGACGCCGTCTTCGGCTTGTTCTTCGCCTTGCCCTTGGCGTCGACCTCGATCTCGCCGAGCTGCACGTAGGGCCCGTACTTGCCGTTCTTGGCGAACACCACGAGCCCGCTGCCGGGATCGGTGCCGAGCTCGCGATCCGCGGACGGCGCCCGGAACAATTCGAGGGCGCGCTCGACGGTGAGCTCGTCGGGCGGCAGGTCGGGCGGGATCGACGGTCCGTTCTCTTCGCCCACCTGGAGGTAGGGGCCGTACTTGCCGACACGCACCACGACGGGTTTGCCGTCGTCGGTTTCGCCGAGCTTGATGCTGTTGACCGCGGCGGCGTCGATGTCGTCCATGGCGCTGTCGACCATGGGCTTCAGGCCGGCGCCGTCCCCGAAGTAGAAGTTGTTCAGCCACGGCACGCGCTCTTCTTGGCGCGCCGCGATCTTGTCCAGGTCTTCTTCCATGTCGGCGGTGAACTGGTAGTCGACGTACTGGCCGAAGTGCTGTTCGAGGATCTGCACGACGGCGAACGCCGCCCACGTCGGCACAAGCGCGTTGCCCTTCTTGAAGGCGAAGCCTTTGCTCTCGCTCAGGATCGTGTTGATGATCGACGCGTACGTCGAGGGCCGGCCGATGCCGCGCTCTTCGAGCTCGCGGATGAGCGACGCCTCGGTGAAGCGCGCCGGCGGCTTGGTGTCGTGGCCCTGCGGCAGGTACGACTCGCCCGACACCGTGTCGCCCTCGGCGAGCGGCGGCAGCACCCGCTCCTCGTCGTCGCCGTCGGCCGGCTCGGCGTGCTCGACGTAGACGGCCCGGTGGCCGGGGAAGGTGATGATGCGGCCGCTGGCGGAGAACTCGCAGTCCTCGCCCTGCCCCGTGACCGCCTGGAGCCGCACCGACACGGTGTGGCCGCGGGCGTCGGCCATCTGCGACGCCACGGTGCGCTTCCAGATCAGCTCGTAGACCCGCGCCTGGTCGGCGTCGACTTGCCCGCGCACCTCGTCGGGATGGCGGAACGTTTCGCCCGCCGGACGGATCGCCTCGTGCGCCTCCTGCGCGTTCTTGACCTTCTTCGTGTACTGCCGCGGCGCGTCGGGCACGTAGTCCGCCCCGAACAGGTCGGTGGCGGTGCGGCGGGCGGCAGATATCGCCTGTTCCGACAGCGTCGTCGAGTCCGTGCGCATGTAGGTGATGAAGCCGGCCTCGTACAGGCTCTGGGCGGCGCGCATCGTGCGCTGCGCGGTCATCCCCAGTTGGTTGTTGCCGGCCTGCTGGAGCGTCGAGGTGATGAACGGCGGCTTGGGCGAGCTCTTGTAGGGCTTGTCCTCGACGCTGCGAACGGTGACGGGCACGCCGTAGAGACGATCGGCCAACGCCCGCGCCGAGACCTCGTCGAGCAGCAACCGATCGGCGGTGAGCCGACCCGTCGTGGCGTCGAAGTCCTTGCCGTCGGCGAGGCGCCGCCCGTCGACCGACAGGAGCCCCGCCTTGAAGGCGGCGTCGTCCTTGCGGAACACCGCCTCGATGTCCCAGTAGTTGGCCGAGCGGAACGCCATGCGCGCCCGCTCCCGCTCCACGAGCAGACGGATCGCCGGGCTCTGGACGCGCCCAGCCGTCGCCCCGCCCGGTCCCTTACGCCGGAGCACTTCGATCAGGCGCCAGCCGTAGAGACGGTCGAGGATGCGCCGCGTCTCTTGGGCGTCGACCATCGCCATGTCGAGGTCGCGGGGATGGGCGACGGCTTCTTCGATGGCAGCCCGGGTGATCTCGTGGAAGACCATGCGCTTGACCGGCACGCGCGGCGACAGCGTCTCGAGCAGGTGCCAGCTGATCGCCTCGCCCTCGCGGTCTTCGTCGGTGGCGAGGTAGATCTCGCTGGCGTCTTTCACCAACGCCTTCAGTTCCCGCACGACCGACTTCTTCTGCTCGGGCACGACGTAGAGCGGCTTGAAGTCGTTCTCGACGTCGACGCCGTCGCGGGACCACTTCTCCTTCTTGTACGCCTCGGGGATCTCCTTGGCCGAGCGCGGCAGGTCGCGGATGTGGCCGACCGACGACTCCACGATGAAGTCGTTGCCGAGGATTCCGGCGATGGTTCGCGCCTTGGACGGCGACTCCACGATGACGAGGGGCTTAGGCATCTCTTTTTCCAGACTTGGCAGAGGAAAACTCGTCTGTCAAACACATGAGTCCCTAACCTCCTCGCCGATGTCCACGCTTCTTAGCCCGAATCACCTGATCGAGACGTTCGGGACAATCGGGTTGCTGGCGGTGATTTTCGCCGAATCGGGCCTCCTGATCGGCTTCTTCCTGCCCGGCGACTCGCTGCTGTTCACCGCGGGACTGCTCGCCAGCCAAGGCAAACTCAACCTGGGCGTCATCATCGTCGGGTGCTGCGCCGCCGCGGTGCTGGGAGACCAGGTGGGCTACCAATTCGGGGCGCGGGTCGGCCCGGCGCTGTTCCGGCGTCAGGATTCGCGCCTGTTCAAACAGGAGTACGTCGAGCAGGCGCAGGGCTACTTCGACCGCTACGGCAGCCGCACCATCGTGTTGGCGCGCTTCGTCCCGGTCGTGCGCACGTTCGCGCCGATCGTGGCCGGCATCGGCACGATGAAGTGGCGCACGTTCGCCGCCTACAACCTCGTGGGCGGTGTCGCCTGGGCCGCGGGCGTCATCGTCGCCGGTGACATCCTCGGCGACACCGTCCCGAGTATCGACAAGTACCTCCTGCCGGTGATCCTGCTGATCATTGCGCTCTCCGGGATCCCGGTCGGGCTCGAGATCCTGCGCGCCCGGCGCGGCAACGGGGATAACTCGCGGCAAATCCACGGTTAATCCACAACTAACGCGGGTTGCGTTCCACAGGTCGACGGGCGCACGGTGACCCTCGTGGTCATCACCGCACCACACCTCGCTGCCGAACTTCGGCGACGACGCGGATGCCGGCGTGCTCTCGTCGAGGAGCTCGAGCGCTCACGCGAGTCGACGTGGGTACCGGATGACCTCAAACGGGCACCAACGAACCTCTTGGTGCTTGCCGCCATGAACTTGACGGGAAAGGGGGGCTCGAAGACTCAGCCCGCGCCTTGACGTGTTCTGATCGGAACCCAGAACACGCGAGGCGCGGGCTGCACTTCGGTGCCTAGCGTCCGTCGACGATGACGGACCTGCCCTCCTACGACGAACTCCCCAACGGCGACTCCTGGCACCTGTGGCCGGGCAACGAGGTGTACGGCACGCTCAACCTCCTGACCCCTGAGCGCGTCCGCGCCGCGGCAGCGCTCGTGCAGACCGGCGACACGTTCGCCCTCAACTGGGACATGGAGCTGCCGGACCCGCCGCTGTTCGGCCGGGGTTCGTTCGAGCACGAGATCGTCGCCGGGACGACGCACCGCGACGACGTGTTGCACCACTGGAACACGCAGTCCTCGTCGCAGTGGGACGGCCTGCGCCACGTCTTCCACCCGACGCGGGGCAACTACGGCGGCATCCCCGACGAAGCGCACGGGATCCACTTCTGGGCGCAACGCGGCATCGTCGGCCGCGGCGTGCTCGTCGACATCGGCCGGTGGCGGGAAGCCAACGGCACGCCGCTGCGCCTCGACCGCAACGACCCGATCGAAACCGAAGAGCTCGACGCTTGCCTCGCGGCCCAGGGCGTCACCCTTGAACCAGGCGACGTGCTACTGCTGCGCACCGGTTGGATCGAGTGGTACGAGTCGATGACCGCCGAAGAACGAGTGACGTACTCGCAGGACTACTCGACGCCCGGCATCCGCCCCGGACGCAAGACCGCTGCGTGGTTGTGGAACCAGCACATCGCCGCCATCGGCGCGGACAATCCCGCCGTGGAGGTCATGCCCCACGAGCCCGAACTGACGCTCGAGCAGCGCCGGGCCGGCTGGGCCGACGAGGAGAACCGCGGCGAGCTGTTCGGCCACATCCACTTCCTGCCGCTGCTCGGCATACCGCTCGGCGAGATGTTCAACCTCGGCGCACTGGCGGCGGCCTGCGCGGCGGACGGCCGCTACGCCTGCATGTTCACCTCGGCGCCGCTCAACCTGCGCCACGGCGTCGCCAGTCCCCCGAACGCCCTGGCGATCCGCTAGCGCGAAAAAGCCTGTGTTCTGTCGCACACGTTTCGTGTGCGACAGAACACAGGCTGAGTTGTTTCGTTAGCGGACGGCCTTCTTGGCCGGAGCCTTCTTGGCCGGAGCCTTCTTGGCCGCGGGAGCCTTCTTGGCGGCGGCCTTCTTGGCCGGAGCCTTCTTGGTAGCCGTCGCCGAGCGCGCCCGGGTGGGCAGGACGGTCGGCTGCTCGTCCGTGTCGAGACCGATCGACTCCTTGACGAGGTCGAGCGCGGCGTCGAGGCCGTGGTGCGTGGATCCACTCGCAGCCGCGGTCGGGGTCGAGTCGCCGCCCATCGCTTCGGCCTCACGCTTCGAGAAGGCGATGGCGCCGATGAGCACGACGAGGCCCGCGCCGGCGATGCTGAAGCGGGCGCCGTCGTTGTGCCGCAGCGAGATGATCGCCGGGAGCATCAGCAGCGATACCAGGTTCATGACCTTGATCAGCGGGTTGAGCGCCGGGCCGGCGGTGTCCTTGAACGGGTCGCCGACGGTGTCGCCGATGACGGCGGCCTTGTGGGCTTCGGAGCCCTTTCCGCCTTCGTTGCCGTCTTCGATGAACTTCTTGGCGTTGTCCCACGCGCCACCGGCGTTCGACAGGTAGTTCGCCATCAGCTGACCGGTGAGGATGACTGCGGCCAGGAACGCACCGAGCGCCTGGAAGCCGATGCCGAAGCCGATGATGGCGGGCGTCAGCACGGCGAGCAGCGCCGGGGTGGCGAGCTCGCGCAGCGAGGCGGCGGTGCAGATGTCGATGACGGGGCCGTAGTCGGGACGCTTGGTACCGGCCATGATGCCGCCGTCGGCGAACTGGCGACGCACTTCTTGCACCACGACGCCGGCGGTGCGGCCGACGGCGCGGATGGCGAGCGCCGAGAACATGAAGGCGATCGAGCCACCGACGAGGAGACCGATAAAGGTCTTGGGATCGGCCACGTTGATCTGGAGCGGCAGCTTGTCGAACACGCCGCGGGCGTCGTTGAGCGCCGGCTTGATGCCGAGCTCGCTCGCCGAGGTCTCGATGAACGACGAGAACAGCGCCACGGCGGCGATGACCGCCGAGCCGATAGCGAAGCCCTTTGTGACGGCCTTGGTCGTGTTACCGACGGCGTCGAGGCTCACCATGATGCGCTCGGCGTCGCCTTCGAACTCGCCCGACATCTCGGCGATGCCCGCCGCGTTGTCGGCGACCGGGCCGAAGGTGTCTTCCGACACGATGACGCCCGTCGTGGCGAGCATGCCCATGCCGCACAGGGCGACGAGGTACAGCGACAGCTGGAGGTTGCCGCCGCCGAGGCCGATCGCGGCGCCCAGGGCGACGGCGATGGCGATGATGGCGTACACCGACGACTCGAGACCCGCCGACGTACCGGCCAGGACAGTGGTCGCGGGACCGGTGCGAGCCGACCGCGCGATCTCCTGCACCGGGCCGTAGTGCGTACCCGTGAAGTACTCCGTGAGGCGGCTGACGAGCTGGGCGAGCACGAGGCCGATGACGACGGCGAAGAAGCACTTCCAGCCGACGTTGTTCGTGTGGTGCGCACCGGCCGAGTCGACGTAGTAGTTCTTCACGTAGCCGATGGCGAGCGCCAGGGTGCCGATGACGGTGAGAATGCCGGCGGTGAGGAAGCCGCGGTTGATCGGCTTCAGGGCGTTGGTCTCGCCCTCCTTGGCCCGCACGGCGTACACGCCGGCGATCGAAGCAACGACGCCGATGGCGCGGGCGGCGACGGGGAAGACCAGGCCGAGGGCCGGGTTCATGTGCACCGAGTGGAACGCGGCCACGCCGAGGATGATCGAGGCGACGAGGGTGACCTCGTAGGACTCGAAGAGGTCGGCGGCCATGCCGGCGCAGTCGCCGACGTTGTCGCCCACGTTGTCGGCGATGGTGGCC
This sequence comes from Acidimicrobiales bacterium, assembly GCA_035546775.1. Taxonomy (NCBI): domain Bacteria; kingdom Bacillati; phylum Actinomycetota; class Acidimicrobiia; order Acidimicrobiales; species Acidimicrobiales bacterium. The sequence continues at coordinate 2,000 of DASZWD010000031.1, read as the reverse complement.
GGGTTACGCGGGTCGTCTTCGGGGATGCCGGCTTCGACCTTGCCGACGAGGTCGGCACCGACGTCGGCCGCCTTGGTGAAGATGCCGCCACCGACGCGCAGGAACAGCGCCAGCAGCGAACCACCGAAACCGAAGCCGACGAGGATCGCCGAGCTGGTGTTCTGGAAGATGGCGATGATGGCGGTCGCACCGAGCAGGCCGAGGCCGACGGTGAACATGCCGGCCACGCCGCCGGTGCGGAAGGCCACCTTGAGGGCGTCCTTCATCGACCCGTTGCGGGCCGCGGCGGCCGTGCGGACGTTGCCGCGGGTGGCGAGCGTCATGCCGATGTAGCCAGCCAGCGCCGAGGCGAGGCCGCCGAGCACGAAGGCCACGGTGCGGAACGTCGCCGACTGCACGAAGCTCAGCGCGACGGTGTGGTCGGGCTTCACGACTTTGGTCGACGTGAAGAACACGACGGCGGCGACCGGCACCAGAATGATCCCGATCGTGCGGAACTGACGCTTGAGGTACGCCCACGCGCCCTCCTGGATCGCGGTGGCGATCTCGATCATCGTCGGTGTTCCCTGGTCGGCGGCGAGGACGCCGCGCATCAGGGCAAAGCCGACGAGGATTGCGAGGATCGCGGTCGCGCCCGAGAAGGCGAGCACAGCAAACTCTCCACCCTTGAGGGTGAAGGCCTGGTAGCCCCCTTCAGCGGCAAGCAATGCGCTCACGCTGTTTCCTTTCTGTTTTTGGTGTTGCCTTTGGTTGACGACTCGTCACGGGTGACGAAGATCTGACGGGCGATGCGCTCGCCCACGGTGCGGTCCTCGCCCTCGACTTCGAGGACGAGCGGACCGTCGAAGGGGTGCTTCTCGCGCACCCGCACGCGCACGCCCGGCCGCAGGCCGAGCGTGTCGAGGAAGTCGATGACTGCCGGATCGGTCGAGCCGGGCACGGCGACGATCGCCGTCTCACCGGGCTCGAGGGCATACAGCGGCGGCAGCACGGGAATTTCGGCCGTCTCGGGCTCGGGAATGGGGAAGCCGTGCGGGCACGTCGCCGGACGGTTGAGGGCGATGTAGAGCCGGTCCTCGACCTCCTGGGGCAGGTCGTGCTCGAACGAGCCGGCGAGCCCGGAGGCGTCGTTCCAGGCGTAGCCCAGCATGTCGGACAAGAAGCGCTCGACGATGCGGTGGCGACGGATCGTCGCCACGGCGATCTGGCGGCCCATTGGCGTCAGTTCGACGCCGCGGTAGGGACGGTGGTCGACGAGGCCGCGATCGGCGAGCTTCTTCACGGTCGCGGTGACCGTGCCGGGGGCCACGCCGAGGGCGTCGGCGAGTACACCGGTATGCGCGTCAGGCGCGGTCCGCGTGGCCCGGTAGATGGCCTTGAGGGTCTCGCGCTCGGACTGCGTCAGGTCAGACTGAGTGAGCTCGGCGTCCATTTTTACCGGCGCAGACTCTAGTTTTCAGCCCCTCAAAATTCAAGATACGAGGCTGTGGAAAACTTACGACTCGAGCGCTTCGACGGGAGCCGCCTTGGCCGGCTGCTGCTTGCCGACGTGGTAGGGCACCGACGCCACCACGGTTCCCTCGCGGAACAGCAGCGCCAGCTTGATGGCGAGCGCCGACTGGTTGTGCAGCGCCTGCTCGTACCAGTGCCCCACCACGAATTCGGGAATGACGACGGTCGTCGTGGCGGGGCCCCAACGATCGTCGAGTTCGTCGAGGTAGTTGACGACGGCGTCGACGAGCTCGCGGTAGGGCGAGTGCACGATCTCGAGGGGCACGTCGATGCCGAAGTCGCGCCATTCCTGTTCGATCTGGGTGGTGTCGCCGTCCTCGTAGGCGACGTACACCGCGGCGATGTGATTCGGCCGCATCGACTTGGCGTAGCGCAGCGCCTTGATCACGCCGCGGTGCACGCGGCCCACGAGCACGACGACTGTCGAGTTGTCCGACTCGGGTCGCACCTCCTCGGGCGTAATCGCCAACGCGAGGGTGACCCGGGTG